>JAESTI010000106.1 GCA_016763665.1 Bacteroidia bacterium
CAAGTGAAATACCCATTTCTTTCTATTCTCATAATTGTATTGATCTCAGGATGTAACAACTCATCTTCTGACAAGGAACAGTTTGCTTTATATTTTTGTGATGCTGAAAAGGCTAGGGCCGGAGAGTTCTTTACTGATAATACCTATTTTTTGAACGGACAAACCCAATCTGATGATTTCTCCAGATCAGGTAATTTTTCCTCTAAAGTTGGAGGGGATACCAAATACGGCATAGGTCTTAAATTAGATAATATTAGACCAGAGGAATTAGTTAGAGCGGAGGTGTGGTGTTATGGAAATGATTCTTCAAAAGCTCAATTTGTTGTACAAGGGGATTGGGGCTTGTGGTTTGCGAACAAAGAAATTATTGAAACTGACACTAAGGGATGGTCAAAATATAGATTAGAAATTTATGTTCCGGATATCATAGATAATGGCACATTGAAGATCTTTACAATTAATGAACATAAGAATCCTGTATACTTTGATGATCTGAAAATTGAAAGACTTAATGAAGCTAGTCTTTATAAGGAAATTACTGCTTTGGAAACTTTAGAACTTAATATTTCTGAAGAGATCTACGTAGATCTCTTGAATAAAAGAATAAAAGCAATACAACGAGGAATAATTCTAAAAGAAGAGAAATCTTTTGTAACGGCAACTTTAAAATCTAAAGAAAAAACAAATGAAGTTTCAATAAGATTTAAAGGTGATTGGCCGGATCATCTTAATACGATGAAGTGGTCGTTTCGAATTAAGTTTGATTCAGGAGAAGAATGGAATGGAATGCAGGAATTTTCGTTGCAAGCTCCTGTAACAAGAGGTTATTTACATGAGTGGGTTTATCACCAGTTACTAAAACAAGAAGGTGTATTGGCACCTAAATATGGTTTTGTAAACTTAAAAGTTAATGGAATATCCAAAGGAATAATGGCTTATGAAGAACATTTCTCTTCAGACTTTATTGCAGATAATAATCTTCCGGCATCAGTAACCTTAAAGTTTGAGGAAGGAGAGATGTGGAAAGTAAGGTCTACCAATAATGGGAAAGATGGGGACGTGCCGGTATTTGTTAATTCAAAAATCGAATGTTATGAAGCTGGAAAAATGTCTCGGGATGATTCTTTAAATAGTTACTTTATTGAAGCTAAAAAGTTATTAACTGAGTTTAAAGAAGCTAAAACTCCAGTGTCGAAAATTTTTAACATTGAACAACTTTCAAAATTCTACGCTTTAGTAGATATTACCAATGCGTATCATTCATTGGTTTGGCATAACAATAAGTTTTATTATCATCCCATATCTAAAAAAATATTGCCGATTGGTTATGACGGATACGGTTATAATGGAGTATATGATTGGATCAAAAAAGCTAATTTAATGGAAAAGTTCAATGACTTGCCAAAAGGAGAATCGGCAATGATGAATATGTACATCAATGTGTTTGATGATTCTTTATTTGTAGATAGATACAAATTTTACCTTCGGAAATATGTTGATGATAATTTCATTGATGGGTTTATGAAAAACAATTTGCACTATATTGAACAGATGGAGAATAAATTGAAACAAGAAACCCCATATTATCTGTATGACAAGAACTTTTTAAAGAAAAATGCAGAATTAATTAGGAGAGCAATTGCATCCAATGAAAATTGAAGGCATTATATTGAATGAAAAAGTTTTAGATAAAAACAGTAACTGGATACTGTTAGCTTTAATTAGTATAACCGCACTTTTTCGCTTTTATAAAATTGAAGATGCTAGTCTTTGGGTAGATGAGGCATTTAGTATTTTTTATGCTCAGCAGCCAATTTCTAATATAATTGAACGCGCGACTCAAGGAGTTAACCCTCCATTTTACAACATACTTTTACATTATTGGATAAAACTTTTTGGGATCTCAGAATATGCTGTACGATCGCTTTCTGCCATATTTAGTATTCTCAGTACTTTTTTGATATTTCAATTAGCAAGGAAGTATTTAAATATTCAAACAGCAATATTTAGTGCTGGTTTATTATTGGTTTCCAGTATGCACCAATATTATGCTCACGAGGCAAGAGGTTTTGCAATGATCAGCTTTTTATGTTTGGTGTCATTCATAAGCTACTTTAGTTTATTTGAAAAATCAAAAAGGATCAACGCAATTATTCTTGCTTTGAGTAATATTTTACTCCTTTATTCCCATTTGATAACCGGATTTTTGATTTTAGGACAACTAATTGGTGTCCTATTATTTTATAGAAATTATAGGCCTGCATTCAAGTATTATATAGGAAGCTTCGTGTTATTGGTATTGGCTTATTTGCCATGGCTGTTCAATATTTATAATGTTTATGTCCGGTATGAATCTGGAAAATTAAGTACATGGCTTACTAAACAAACAGTTACAGAATTAAAATGGATGTTTATCAAGTTCGCGTCCAATGAATTATTGATGTTTGTTTATCTGGGCTTTATCATTATTGCAATAGGGGTTTTGAAAAGGTTTAAGATTTTTAGTGTTCAAAAATTTAACCGCAATACATTTTGGATGTTGATCTTATGGGGTTTCTTTCCGGTACTTGCTTGTTTTATTTTTTCTCAATTTATTCCCGTCTTTTGGCCAAGATATTTAATGTATTCCTCATTAGGGTTGATCCTGTTTGTTTCCTATTTGATAAGCATATTACCTGCCAAGAGTGCCATAAGAACATTGATTTTTCTATTTTTCTTTGGCTTTTCGTTTGGGGTTCAAAATTTAAACCCATACAAAGGCGAAAACTGGAAACAAGCGGTTCCTATTGTTCATGAAAATTGTACTAATAATTCCTTAATAATATTATCCGCCTGGTATTGCCATAGAGTTTTTGCATATTATTATGATCAAAACTCATTTGAAGATTATGAGTCTACAGTAAAACGGTTAAAGGACCTAAAAGTACATTGTACAAATAAAGGTACAGGGTTCGAAAAAATTAATACAGAAGGAATTAAAAGAATAATTTTAATTCAAGCTCACAAGGCAGTAGTAGACCCAAAAAATACTTTATTCAAAGCTATTGATTCGAAATATTCACTTACAAAGGAGCAAGACTATAGTGGTGTCTCTGTTTCTGTGTTTGATCAATAAAATAACTTGAGTTTGATCTAATTATTGGGAATAAATCAATTTAGCCAATAGTAAATAGCCTATAGCTTTTCTACCTATGAACTACAAGCTATTAGCTATCGACTATAAGCTATACGCTATTAACTAAAACACATGCTCAAAACCTACTTTTTAGCTGAACATCTTATAATTTTGGCACCTGCATTAGGTTGTATAGTGTTAAGCCTCATTGCTCATCAAAAGAATAAAAATACGATGAGTATAATCCTATTGCTTATTGGTGCTTTTGGTATAAGGATGTTCATGGCATCGTTAGATCCCTTTTTGCATTTATGGGATGAGAAATTCCATGCTTTAGTGGCTAAAAACATGCTCGATAATCCTTTCGAGCCGCTGTTGTATACCGATCCCGTGATGCCGTATGATTTTAAGTCTTGGGTATCTAATCACATTTGGTTACACAAGCAGCCCTTCTTTTTATGGCAGATAGCTCTCTTTTTTAAATTATTTGGTGTTAATGAGTTCGTATTAAGAATGCCAAGTGTTTTAATGTCTACCGTTCAGGTTTTCTTTATATACAGAATCGGCAAAATATCTCTAAATAATAGAACTGGTTATTATGCTGCATTTCTACTTTGCTTATCAAATTATATAATTGAAATGGTAAGTGGCTCCATTATAATGGATCACAATGATGTGGCTATAATATTTTACACAACTGCAAGTATATGGGCCTGGACAGAATACACCAGATCTAAAAGAAAATACTGGCTTGTTCTAATTGGCTTGTTTTCTGGTTTCGCAATATTGTCAAAATGGCTTATAGGTTTATTGGTTTATTCAGGTTGGGGTTTGAGTATAATTCTAAATCGGGAAATGAGATTAAAGAGGAGTTATTATTATGACTTATTGAAGAGTTTATTGATAACTATAATTATTGTACTACCCTGGCAAATATATATTCTTGTTAAATTTCCTATTGAAAGTGCTTATGAATATACCTACAACGCAAGGCATATTTACGAAGTAGTAGAAAACCATGCTGGTAATATGTGGTATCATTTTAACCAAATAGGTCCAATTTATGGCCCTATTGTACCATTTATATTGGTATTTGCATTGATCTTTCTTTTTTACGAACTCAAAAACTACAGTATAAGGGTAGCATTTATTACTTATGCTGTGTTACCATATTTCTTTTTTTCGGTTATTGTTAGTACCAAAATGCCTAATTATTGCATGGTGGCCTGTCCTATAATTTTTTTGAGTCTTGGAAAATTGATTGATAAATTGAATTTCATTTTCGAAAGAGTTAAAAATGTAAATATCTATCAGCTCTTATTGTTTACATTTTTATGTGTTATTGGATATACCAACTTTAACATAGAAAAAATTCAATGGATACATACCAACCAAAACAAGAAAAGCAAAAATAGGGTGAGGCAGGTTGCAGCTTCTTCATTTTTTAAGGAGCTTCCATTAATATTACCTTCTGACGAGTATGTGATTTTTAATGCTGGAGGTATCTTTCGAAATATTGATGTGATGTTCTATACAAATAACATAGCCTATAGGGGATTATTTAAATATGAAGAATACTTAGATCTAAAAAAGCGTGGTTTTAAAATAGCAGTTTTAGATGATGGCCGGTTGCCTGAGTTTATATTAGATGACGATGAACTGCTTAAAATAAATTATCCAAAAACAAAATGACAGTCCAGATCTTATTTTATTCCTAGCATTCCATACTTTAATATTACCCAGAGAATAATAAATCCATCAATTGTTCTTAATTTTTTCCCTTCCCCCTGATTTCTTGGAAAGTACTTAACAGGAACTTCAGCAATGTTGTTTTTCTTTACCCTCATTGCTTTGATCATTAACTCAGATTCAAAACCAAAACCCTTTTCGTTTAAGGATAACTGTTCGTAAAGATCTTTTGTGAAAAGCTTATAAGCACAAGCTACGTCAGTTAGTTTTACATTTATAAGTAATGAAGTGAGGTTGGTAAAAAGTTGGTTAGCTACATACCTTCTATATGCAAATAAAGGTCTATTAACTCCGGGCAAATATCTTGATCCGTTTATAAATTGAACTTTAGTTTCGAGCATAGCAATGATCAGGCTTGGGATATCGGAGGGAGATAGTTCAAGGTCAGCATCCTGAATTAAATATACATCACCATTGGAATTTTCAATTCCCGTTTTCACTGAAGCCCCTTTTCCCTGATTATTTTCATGTTCAATTAATCGAAATCCGGAGCTTTCCCTAATAAAATCAGCAATGACTTGCCTGGAGTTATCAGTAGAACAATCATCAACAATAATAATTTCTTTATCAGATACTTGCTCAGGAAACTGAACATCGTTTAACAACTTCAGAACTTCAAAAATGGAATCCTGTTCGTTATAAACCGGTATGATAATACTTAAATACATTTTATCAATTTACGATTTACAATTTACAATTTACAAATCACGATTTACCATTTATTTTCTGCTTTGCTCTGGAAGTCTTTAATGA
>JAESTI010000107.1 GCA_016763665.1 Bacteroidia bacterium
ATCCTGTAAACAATTTATTTGCGTGGTTGCTGAATGGAGATACGATTAGAAGTGAATTTAAGAAATTTGGTAATTCTGATACATTGCCAATGGTATTTCCTACAAAGGAAACAGATTATATTATAAGTGTGGATAATGGATGCCCGGCTTTTGATACAGTAACGGTTAGGGTATTGGAAATTCCGGAAATAAATGAGTTGGACGGGAAAGTGTGCCGAGGGGATAGCGTTCAATTAGATGCAACTGCTGAAGGTGCAATTTCTTACAGTTGGACTCCGACAGTTGGGTTAAGCGATCCTACAATTGCAAATCCAATGTGTACACCAACAAATAGTACGGAATATATTGTTGTGGTAACTTATGATACTTTGTGTCCACCTGCATCGGATACGGTAAATGTAAGAATGAATTCTGCAGCAGTTGATGCAGGAGAAGATGAGGAAATATTTAAAGGTGATCAGGTTCAGCTTAATGCTACAGGTGCGGTTAAGTATTCCTGGTATCCGGAATATGGATTGAGTGATACTTCAATTGCAAATCCAATTGCCAATCCTGATTCCACAACAACATATATTCTATTTGGTAAAGATGGTTTCGACTGTTTGGTAATGGATACTTTGATTGTAGTGGTAGTACCCTTCGAATTTGAGCCGGCAGTTCCAGATGCGTTTACACCAGATCAAAATGGCTTGAATGATAAGTTCTATGTGTATGATATTTTAGGTGAAGATGGTGATGCATTGCAAGCATTAGAAACATTTGACCTTAAGATATTCAACAGATGGGGTGAAATTATTTATGTAGGCACCGATATAACTGAAGGCTGGAATGGACGACATTATAAAACTGGAAAAGAAATGGAAGTAGGAGTATACATTTGGTTGCTGACTGCAACTACAATTAAAGGTGTCAGGTATGGTCCTATGAGTGGTAATGTATCATTAATAAGATAATTTACAATTAGCAATTAACGATTAACATTTTACAATTAGCAATTAACATTTAACAATTACCAATGCTGAAACGTGTAAGCATATTTGTATTAATTCCCTTATTCTTAATTCTTAATTCTGAATTAAAAGCACAAGACATTCATTTTTCACAGTTCTTTTATTCTCCTTTGAATTTGAATCCTGCCAATACAGGGTTTTTTATTGGGAAGTACAGATTTTCTTCTATTTATAGAACTCAATGGAAGTTAGCTTCAGGTGGGTATCCTTATGTAACGTATTCTGCAGGGTTTGATCAGGTTTTATTAGAAAATAAAATGAGAAACAGGGATGTGATGGGAGTGGGGTTGAATGTATACAATGATATGGCAGGGCTTTCCAGTTTGACAACTACAGGAGCTTATTTATCTTTTGCTTTTCATAAAGATATTGGGGGCCAGGGCGTCAGTAAAATAGGCTTGGGGATTCAGGCTGGAATGACTCAGGTTGGCTTTGACAGGAGTAAACTCCGATTCGGTGATGAAATTGTGAATGATGTTGTAGCGGGTTCAGGACAAGAGGTGTTTGCTACAACACAAGTTCGTTATATTGATGTAACAGCAGGTGCATTGTGGAACTTTATGCCCACGAATTGGTTGAATATATACTTAGGCTATTCAATGTTTCACTTAACAAAGCCTTCTGTGAACTTCACTGATTTCGGAACCATTAATTACGTATCTCCAAGGTCATCAGTTCAACTAGGAGCCGCTATTACTTTGAACCGTGAATTGGATCTATTACCTCATTTACTTTATATGAGACAAGATGCATCCAACCAGTTTAACTTCGGTGGTGCTTTCAGATATGGTTGGGATTCTGGTATTAAATTGCGGTTCGGTCATTGGTACAGGTATTGGAGAAATTCAGATTCATTTATTTTAATGACAGGTGTTGACTATTACAACTTGACAATAAGCATGGCTTATGATTTTAACTCTTCTGTATTAAAGAAAACCAGTAATGGCCAGGGTGGTTATGAAATAGCCCTCATTTATATCCTAAACTCTTCTCGTTCAAGAGGTGCCGTAGGTGGATCAAATATTGATTGCCCTAAATTTTAATTTTAGTAATTTCTGTTAAATTTGACTTCGTAATTTTACTTCTGACAAGTATTAAGATCAGCTAATTCCAAATGAACAATCTGTATAAAGTTGTAACTCTAATTTTACTCAGCTTTCTTCCTTTTACCATAGCAAAGGCATCTCATATTATTGGAGGGGAATTATATTACAGATGTTTGAGTAAAGATCTTCATTTATACGAATTTGGTGTAAAGCTCTATGTTGGTTGTACCGGTGCTGAGTTTGCATACTTTGATGATCCAATTTATGTTGCTATTTATGATTCAATTGAAAATGCGAACCCGTCCAGTCCATTGGCTCCAATAATTGAATTTTCCATGGTGCTTCCACCTACAGATACTTTGGCAAATAATACTTATAATCTATGTTTAACGGCTCCGAACAGTATTTGCGTTGAAGAAGCATTATATAAGGCACAAGAATTTTTACCGGATAAGGCTGGTGGGTATTTCATGACTTATCAAAGATGTTGCAGAAATGCCATTATTGCCAATATTGTTAATCCGGGTAGTGTGGGTGCAAGCTGGTATTTGCATATAACTGAAGATGCATTAGCTCAATGCAATAGCTCTCCAGTTTTTAAAAACTATCCTCCAACAATATTATGTTTGGATCATGAGTTCGTTTATGATCATTCAGCATATGATTCTGACGGAGATTCGCTAGTTTACGAGTTATGCAAAGCATCTTCCTATAATTATATTACTTGGGGAATTGTAACTGATCCTTCGATTCCGCCGTCTGAGGAATATTCTGCCCCATATCTTACAGGATACAATGAGGGGTATCCAATATATGCCCCAACTGATTCCATGAAAATAGATCCCAAAAGTGGAATATTAACAGTAACCCCTACTAAAGCAGGAACCTACGTTGTAGCTATCTGTGTTTCTGAATATAGAAAGGGGAAATTACTTTCTACTAATAAGAGAGATTTTCAATTTACCGTTGTTGAATGTATCGATGACCATACAGCTAATTTTACTTATACTCCTGATCCATGTGTTAATGGTTTGGTTCAATTTAGTGATTCGAGTACAGGAGTTGTGTATGTGGAGTGGGATTTTTGGGTAGATACCCTTGTTTCTGATACAAGTTCTGAATTAAATCCGATTTACAAGTATGACAAGCTAGATCATGATTATTTAGTTAAGTTAGTCATTAATGATACCTTGAAATGCGTTGATTCTATAACAAAAACGGTAACTATTCCCCCAGCAATGTTTATAGGGTTTGATTTCGTGAAAGCTTGTGTTTTTGATACGACAACTCTTTCTGAAACCTCTTTTGTCAACCAATACAATGGAGCAATCACAAAATGGGAGTGGGAATTCGGTAATGGTGATACAGCCTCCGGTAAGAATGTCTTCAGTGTATTTAGTGATTCCTTGATTACTTATTTAACAAAACTTAAAGTAACAACTGAAAATGGATGTGTTGATTCAATTATTGATAAAGTGGATTATTACTTTTTGCCCTCAACTGACGCAGGTAAAGATACAATTATCAATTTAGGAGAATCAGGACAACTTCGTGGTGTGGGTGCAGATATATATTTATGGTCTCCTGCAGAATTATTAAACACAGCTAATATCGCAGATCCAATTGCCACTCCTATAGATTCAATTACATATTTTTATTTGCTTGGAACCACAAATGAGGGCTGTGAAAAATGGGATACAGTTTTAGTAAATGCTAAAAGTCCACAAATAGTGATACCTACAGCGTTTTCACCAAATGGGGATAAAAATAATGATGAAATATATTTAATACCTCTTAATATTACTAAACTGATAGAGTTGAAAATATACAACCGTTGGGGGCAGGTAGTTTTTGAAACAAATGATCTAACACAGGGGTGGGATGGTAATTTTAAGGGGGAACCCCAGGAAATTGGCACCTATGCTTATTATTACATTGCTGAGACAGTCACCGGTCAGAAAAAAACTGGAAAAGGAAACATCGCATTGCTTAGATAAATTTACAATTAACAATTAACAATTTACTGATTTTGGTACTGAAACGATTGAGATTAATATTATTAATTCCATTATTCTTAATTCTTAATTCTGAATTGAGGGCACAAGACATCCATTTCTCACAATATTACAATTCGCCATTAACCTTAAATCCTGCAAGAACAGGCAATTTTAGTGGAGATTACCGAGCGGGGTTAAATTATAGAAATCAATGGAGTGCATTCGTTCCATTTGCATGGTATTCCGGATTTGCAGAAATGAAAATGGAAGGAGAGTTATTAGGAAATGATGGATTGTCATTTGGCCTGATGTTCTTTGGTGACAAGACGGGAACAGCACAAATTGGTACACAAACAATCGGTCCTACATTGGGTTATCAGAAGAAACTGGATGAAGCTGGTAAGCACACAATATCCATCGGTATAGGAATAACCTATGTTCAAAAAAGCATGAACAAAGAGGGTCTAAAATTTCCTAATCAGTATAAAGGAACAGAATTCGACATAGATTTATTTAGTGGTGAATCATTTACTTCAAATCCATTTTCATATATAGATTTTCAGGCTGGGGTATTGCACAATTTCATTTTCAATGAAAAATTATCATTATCAACAGGAATCTCAGTTTTTCATTTAACAAAACCGATCGAAAGTTTTTGGGAACAAGAAAACAATCGCTTAAACAGGCGACTTTCCTTTTCAACAGGTGCAAGGTATATCCTGAATGAGAAAGTGCAAATATTACCGGGTATTTTATATATGGGCCAAGCAAAGGATAGCGATGTGATGTTGGGTTCAAATGTGCTGTACAACCTTAAAAGCAAGAATACCGCAGTTAGGTTTGGTGGTTGGTACAGAATGAGTGATTCCTTTGTTTTATTTACTGGTTTGGATTACAATGAATATCAATTTGGGTTTAGTTATGATGCTACATTATCTTCATTAAATAATGCCAACAAGTCTATTGGAGCTTTTGAGTTTTCACTGATTTACATTTATGGGAAAGGTGCTAAACTTCCTACCCGAACTACAATGCCTTGTAAAAGGCTAATTGAAAAACCCTTGTATTAA
>JAESTI010000435.1 GCA_016763665.1 Bacteroidia bacterium
AAATGTAATGCCAATGGCTCAACATTACGCAAATGTCGAATCCGGCAAATCACTTTTTTGGAGAGCAGGTTGGGTGGCCGATTATCCGGATCCTGAATCATTCCTAAATCTATTTTATAGTGCCCACTTACCTGATGATGATACTGAAAAGACGTATCTTAATAACGTCAGATATAGAAGTTCTGTGTTTGATTCATTACTGGTTCTTGCTCTGAAGACCATTGATAGAGATCAGCGATATGAACTTTATAAAAAAGCTGATCAGCAATTGATAGACGATGCAGTTATTATGCCTTTATTTTATGATGAGAACATTAGGTTGTTACAGCCTTATGTTAAGAACTTTGCCATTAATGCTATGGAATATAGGGATTTCGGGAATGTTTATTTTGATCAATCAGAAATGAACTAATTAACTTCCTAAGGTTAAACGTCTCAATTAATGTGAGCAAGCCATTTCGTTATCCCATCAAACTCAACTGTTTCCTTCTATTTGTTTGTTTCATTATATTCTCTTGCCAAAATCCCAAAAGAGATCCATTCTACAATTTAAGAGAAGCAAAAGGAGATTTTCACTACGGGGGTATTTTTCAGTACAGTGAAACTGAAAACTTTAGAAACCTCTATCCACTGAATACAATTGACGGTATTTCTCATAGGATCATTAGAAATATTTATGAGGGCTTAATTCGTTTTTCTTCAAGTGATCTGTCACCACAACCTGCTCTTGCTGAAAAGTGGGAAATTAATGAGGATGGTACAAAATTCACATTCGTTATTCGGAAAGGTGTTTATTTCCATGATGATCCTTGTTTTAGCCAAGGTAAGGGCCGTGAATTAAATGCTCATGATGTGAAGTATTGCTTTGATAAACTGTGTGAAGCTGATGCAAATAACCAAGGATTTTGGGTGTTTAAAGACAGAGTTAAAGGCGCTAATATGTATTTTCAGCGTTCTCGTCAAAATGAGCTAACGGAAGGCGGAGTTGAAGGCATCAAAGTCATAGATGATTATACAATTCGAATTGAATTAGAAAGGCCATTTGCAGGGTTTCTTAATTTATTGGGAACCCCTTTCACATATGTCTTTCCTAAGGAAGCTGTTGAAAAGTATACCCCTCAAGGTATGAGGGATAAATGTGTTGGAACTGGACCATTTATTTTGAAATCAGTAAACGTGAACGAATCAGTTATTTTGATCCGCAATGAGAGCTATTGGGGTGTTGATGACATTGGAAATCAGATGCCTTATCTCGATGCTATAAAGGTTCAGTTCATTTATGATAAAAAGGCTGAATTACTAGAATTTCATAAGGGTAATTTAGACATGGCAATTCCTCTTGAACTCAAAGACGCTCTAAAAGAACAGGTTCGTTCGTATGAGTTTGGAGCATCTCAGTTTGAATTGCAAACGGCACCTTCACTTTCAGTGCATTTTTTGAGGTTTTTACATACAAGCGATGTGTTTAAAACAAAAGAAGTAAGAAGAGCTTTTAATTTAGCGATCGATAAAGTAAAAATTGCTTCGTATGTTTTAAAAGGAGAGGGAAATGCTGCAAAAAATGGGTTTGTCCCCCCATTTTTTAATAATTATGATGCTAATTCCGTTCAAGGAAGTGTGTTTAATCCAGAAAGGGCACGAGATTTATTGTCCAAAGCAGGGTATCATGAGGGAAAGAATTTCCCGGCAATCATATTGCATGTAACAGGTAGAGAACGAGACCAACAAGTAGCTAGTGTCGTTCAAAAAATGCTGAAAGATAATTTGAACGTACGAATAAGGATAGTCACACTACCACTTGCACAGCTAATAGAGAATTTTGAAACCGGTAAATCAATTTTCTGGATCAGTAGATGGGGCGCAGATTATCCAGATCCTGAGAACTTTTTAAACCTTTTTCATGGATCCCATATCCCTACGGATGACCTACAGAAGAGTCACCTCAACTCCGAAAGATACTTTGATGTCAAATTCGATTCACTTTTGGATCTTGCTAATAAAACCATTGATGAAGAAACCAGGTATAAATTATATCAACATGCAGATCAGTTATTGATGGATGATGCAGTAATGATACCATTGTTTTATTCTGATAACTATAGGATAATAAAGCCTTATGTTAAAAATTTTGAAATTAACGGTATGGATGATCGAGATTTTCGAAACGTTTATTTTGAAAGAAATGATCTTGTGGTTAATACAGAAGAGTAGACTGGCTTTTAGGTTGCACTCGCCATATATCTAACAAAGCATCTTTTGGCAATTGGTAACAACGATTCACTAAATGGAAATACCATTTCAGATTCGATCGCAAAAGTTGCTGGATTAGGTAACTTCTTATATGATTTTATTAAATTTTGTTTTATTGACTCAAAAGTATTAGAGAAGCTAGGTTCATAAGTAGTTAAATAATTTGTAGAGATTCCTCTGAACTTTTCATCGCTTTTATTAAAAAGAGTAATTTGATATTCATAGACAGTAGTGTCCTTTTTCTTGCCATTTCTTAAAAACAAGTATCCTTCATTAGAGTAAATAGGGGTAATACCAATTGGTGATATTTTAATGTAGTTCTCAATGAAATCATAAATTTCCTTACCGTCCTTAAGGTATTTTTCAAGCTTTGGCAATGAATAATCAATTATTGATTCTATTTCTTTCATTACTTCACTATCATCAATCAGCTTTTCATACTTGATTAAAAAATTCTTTAAATCAACAGAGGAAATTTTATTAGGGAACTTATCAGATATTTCTTGTTTATAATCTTTTATCGAAAGGAGATTTTTGTAGTGATCAATTATATCTGCTAAAAATGGGTATAGCTTGTTATTATCAAAGCTTTCACTAACATCTTTTAAGTAAGCTAATAATAAGTATTTCTTGTACTCAAAGTCTATTAACCCTTCTGTAATCCAATTAGGACTTAATTTTTTCATAAATGAATTTAATAATTTGAACGAATCGGTATTTATATTGTTTGGATTTAATAGTAATTGATATCCACGATTATCTGTGAATAACTCGATCCGTATATTATTATACTTATATTTTCCTTTTTTGTTACTAGTTTCAGAACATTTTATTTATGATAATAGTCACAATCCTTAATAGATTCCTTTTTATTATTTATTCTCAATTCTTATGTTTGTGTAAATATCTATTATCAATAATGATGTTAAAATCCATATTAAGATTTTTATTGTTGCTATTTGCATTTACTATTGCTTCGAATTTTGCATTTAGCCAATCTCATAAGCAATCTAAAAAAACCAAAAAAATAAGTGCTAAGCAGCGGGTTACCAATGAGTTAATACAATCAATGAATTTGATGTATATAGGAATTGCTTGCACTGGTGCAGGAACTGCACTAACTACTATTGGAACAATGCAGCCAGTTACTTCTTCAGTTTATAAACCAATGATGTATACCGGTTTAGGGCTTTCTTTAATTGGTGTTGTAATTATGATAGAAGGCCATAGTCATGTAAGGAATGCAACTAGTATAATGAAATTGAAAATTACCGGAAACTCTATAGGGTTACTCTTTAGTATTTGAGAAATGAAGTTAATGTCAAGTATTGAAATTCTGAGATTGATTTATCTCAAGAAGACCAGAATATTAGGCTTGGGTATTTTAGTGTTTATAATAGGTTATACTATTAACTACAACACTCCTTTAGAGCATTTTGCTCATATTGTTTTTCACCCAAAACCTATTTTCCCGATTACTGTTTTAAGAGGATCAACTATAGAAGTGAATAGCACTGGGGCCAGCAGAAATACTGTGTTCAGGTTAATTCGATCCAATGAACTTCAAGAGCATATTGTAAATAAATTTAACCTTGTTCAGCATTATAAGCTGGATTCTTCCCAAGCAAATGCGTTTAAACAAGCAATTGAAATATTCTCGTCAACGTACTATCCTGAAATTGCATATCGTACAAATATTAAAATTACTGTTAAAGACCGTAATCCAGTCATTGCTGCTAAAATTGCTCAGGAGATAGTAAATAAGCTCGATGAGCTATACCAGCAAGATTACCTGGTAACGTGGGAGCGAGATATAGACCTTTATGAATCATACTTAGAATCAGTGAAAAGTGAGTATGACAACTATCACGATAGTCTTAAAAATACCACTCATAACGGAAATGATTTGAAAACTTTTGTACTACATAAAGAGATTGAATATTTGACAAAGGAGCTTGTTCATTTGAGGATCAAGAGAAGAAAGATAATGAGCTCATTTGAAACAACAGGATTGGCATCATTGGTGGTTATAGAAGATGCTACTCCTCATTTCATTCACAATATAAAAAGTAGATATGCAATGGTTCTTAATGCGACATTGGTTCCATTCTGTATAGCTATTATGGCTATGATGTTTTATTCTTTAATTATCGTATCCCTGGAAAGATATAAGGAAGAAATAAAACTGATATTCAAGAAGGAAAAGGAACGTCCTTAACATAACGATTGTAATATCTATTCATTAATCTATTCCATTCTTTTCTAATCTCTTCCATCTTTTTTACTGTGGAAATCAATCCTCCACTTACAACAGATTATTACATTTATATTAAATTATTAAATTGGTTCTTTATTAGTTCATAATATTGAAACAATGAGAATAGGAATAATCATAGGCCGAATAGGGGGAGTTGATGGTGTAGCTCTTGAAACAGAAAAGTGGATCCATGTTTTTCAAAAAATGGGACATGAAGTATTCATTCTTGCTGGCCAATTTGAAGAAAGGGAAATTGATAAGGAACATGAAACTCGCTTACCTGTTTTATCTTTTTTCTCCCCAGAATGTGAATGGGGTCAAAGAAAAGCTTTTTTCGATCCTGACAATGACCCTGGCCCATTATTGGAACATGTAGAAAAAGTTTCCGAAGGAATAGCTGATTTCATTGTAAATTGGTGCAGACAAAAGAAAATAGATGTAATACTATCAGAGAATGCATCAGCACTTGCTTGCCATTTGTCTATGGGGCTTGGGATAAAGAAAGCAGTGGAAAAAACGGGGATCAGTATTATAACACATGATCATGATTTTCACTGGGAACGTGGGGATAGGTACATATCAAGCAACAACGAGATCAATCCATTTATTGAGGAAACATTCCCATTACAACTACCACAAGTACACCATGCAGTCATTAATCTAGATGCTAAAAAAACCCTCAAAGAGAAATTCGGTATCGATGCAGTTGTTGTCCCCAATGTTATGAACTTTGATTTACCTTATGGAGAGATCACGGAATATAATAAAAGACTTAAACGTGACATCGGTTTAAATTCAGATGATATTCCTTTATTCCAAATTACCAGGATAGTTAAGCGAAAAGGGATAGAAATAGCTATTGAGCTCGTCCATAAATTACAGGATAAGCATATTAAATTAGTTATTACGGGTAACCACAATGACGATGAAGCGGGAAAATATTACAACTTCTTGCTGGATAAGATATATGAATTTAATCTTCTCGATCAGGTTGTATTTGCAGATGATCTTATTCATAACCATGCCTGGGAAGGCATACATGGTAGTAAAATGTATTCTTTGTCAGATGCTTATGCCCATGCAAGGGCGTGTACGTACTTCAGTACTTATGAAGGATTCGGAAATGCTTTTGTGGAAGCGGTACTATCCAAAACCCCGATTTTTGTCAATAATTACAAACCGGTGTACATGCCGGATATTGGCACCAAAGGTTTTAAAACTGTTATGCTTGACGATAATGTTCTGACGGATGAAGCTTTTAATGAAATGAAAGAGATCATTTATGATGCTAAATTAAATAAAGAGATTGGTGAGTATAACTATGAAATTGGCAAAAAGTATTTTTCTTATACGGTACTGCAGGAACTGCTAGATGAACTATTAAATAAAGTATCCACCCAGTCAATCCAAATAGTGAATTAAACAAATGCAAATAGAGGAATTAATAAAGAACTTAAGATCTGAATCTGTACACACTTGGTTTGATTTGGGCTTGTTTATTGACAGGGTCAAAGAAAACCGAAAAGTGCCGGGCGTTGAGTTTAAGGGTTCATTCAGACAGTTCAAAAATGAATTGGGTAAAGGAGGAATTGCTTTTATTCCCTTTCATTATGCAGTAGATGGCGTAACTGTAGAGATCGATAAGTATGCTAAATCTTTCAGAAGTATATTTAAAGGAATTACGATACACTACATTGCTGGGGAGATAATGCCGGAAGCAAACAGGTTTATACATCCTTCCGTAAAACAATTCGAGCTAAAAGAAATTGACGGGTTTGATAATTGGGATCTTTATAAAGATTTCTTCTTCACTAAACTACAGCGTGGCAGTGATACCTACAACGAATTAATAACTAAATTTTGGAAACAGACGCTGGATATCACTGAAAAACTGGGTTCTTATATTGAAAGAAATAATATAAAACTTCTATACTTGGTCAATATCAATTCTAATCCCGGGAATGTTTGTCTCGCGCTATCTACTGTTTTAGTGTCAGAATATCTTGGGATTCCCGTCATTAATAACTGTCATGACTATTATTGGGAAGGAGGGAATCGTAAAATTGATATTAAAACCAAAGGTCTAAAACCCGGGCCGAGAGATTTCTTTTTCAGGAACTCACATTTAGGAGAGTTTTTTTCTCAGATCGAGGTACTGTATCCATGGCAATCTCGAACTTGGATGACAGTAAATATCAATAAAAATCAAACTGATCATGTTATCTCAAAATTCGGTCAAAATCCTGCTAATGTTTGTGAAATTGGTACAGCAGTGGATACAAATGAATACCGGGTGAGAACAAAAAGGAACAAGATCAATGCCTTTATCCAGGTGGCTGGAATGTTAAGCAATTACAAGAAAAAGTTGAGGGTAAATACGGTAAGCGATATCCTAAGTAAAAAGAAATTTGATTATCACGATCCAAAACCAATTCTTGTAGGCTATAAAAGGCGTTCTACTTTCGATTTTATTAATAATAACATTGTCTTTTTACAACCAACACGCTTGATGCCAAGGAAAAGGATAGAGGTTGCATACAACCTGGTGGAAAGACTTGCAGAACACGAAGAATTCTTAATTAAATTAAGAAACAACCCAGATCTTTCAATTACTATTCTAATAACCGGACCGATTCCCCTTGGGCAGTACGATTACTTTACAAAATTGTTGAAAGAATTTCAAGAGTGTTTAAGATTATTGAAACCATGGCTGAGAGAACGTGTATTCCTTGGCTTCCTTTTTAGTGAATTTGACAAAAAGCGATTTACCAATAAGTGTACTCATCCAATAGATATCCCTGAGCTTTACAACATCGCTTCCTTGATATTACTACCCAGCGAAACTGAGGGGCGAGGATTACCTATTATTGAAGCTACAGCTTGCGGTATTCCGATCTTCTGCAGAAGATACTACCCTGAAAATGTATATGCCGAGGTGATAGGCGAACATCTGAGCGAAAAAGAGCGCCTTAAAGTATTGGAGTATGATGGAAGAAAGATCAGAGATAAGCTAGTGGATGATATCTTTCAGCGTGTATTTTTTCCGCATGAGTTTATGGAAGAAGTAGAACATAATCACAAAGTAGTTTATAAGAGATACAGTCTGGATTCCTTAAAGATCAACATTGAGAAAATATTGCAGCAATTGTATTGGCAAATGAAGAGTAACGAAATGAGTAGCAAATTTACTGCGAACCAAACCAAGGAGTACTCAAAAATTGCTAATTTCTCCAATAAAGATCTTGAATACATTATTAATTCCAACAAAAGACAATACCTGCCCGGATCTGGTCAACTATATTTTATGCTCTTGTTAAAGTCATTGATTGATCCGAGTTTTTTCAGAGTAGAGGAGCAATTGATACGCGGACTAATTATGCAATTTGCCAGAAAACTGGTTGATACAGCATTGAATACTATGGAAATAGCACCTGAAAAACTGGTATATTTTTTCAATTGTGTTG
>JAESTI010000108.1 GCA_016763665.1 Bacteroidia bacterium
ATTATCAATATAACCAATCATATTATTCCCAATTTTTCTGATCTTGTTTACTTCAACAGTAATTTCGCTATAAGTATCTAAGCTGTTTTGAATTAACTCATATTGCTCTTTCTTAATATATACTACAGGAATTTCGGTCCTCGTAATTTTAAGGTTTACGTTCAACTCAACATCTTCTGTTTCCTCATCTGAATTTATAAAAAGCACTCCGTTTGCACCTTTTTCAATAGCCAACTCTATTCTCTCCCGAATACCTGAATATCCGGCAAATTCAGAATGGGAATGCAGCCCTTCAGGAGTAGAAAGCTCCATTACAAACAATTTGCCTTCCAATTTCTCGAGATCTTTATAGTCATCTAATCCCAGTTCACTTACCACAACACCATGCCTAACATAGACTAATACACCACTTGCAGAAGAATTAGAAGAATGAGGCAAAGGATAGTAATCAAATTCTATATCCAAATATTTTTGATTGATCACCAACCTGTTGTACTCTCCAAATTCATAGCCTGATGTAAACTGAAACTTTTGAAGATACCCATCATATCTATCAATTGGCTTTACACCTATTTTTTTGAACTCATCAATGATATACTCATAAGCCAACTGTTCACCTTTGGTTCCGGTTTCTCGTCCTTCAAATTCGTCTGAAGCTAATTTTTGGATGTGCCGTTGAAGATTCTCTGTAAGTGTTTGACTAAATGAGACACTAATAGAGACAATGAAAATCAGGATGTAAGCAAGAAGGTTTTTAGGAAATTTCATACCCCCGAAAATAGCAATATTTCATTACATTTCGTTAATTCGGGTATTGGTATATTCGTTAATTCGTATATTAGTTCTATAAGCTATTCGCTATTATCTATCTACTATAAGCTACTTTCAATAATCATTTTACCCGAATACATCAAATCATGTATATGGTTGTACTGATAAGTACCAGAGCGGCCGATAAGATGCAAGTTCTTAAATTGGCTTAGGTATTTATCTATTTCTAGTAGTTTCTCATCAACATCTTTTTCCAGAACGGGGTATGCATTTTTTATGTTTCGAACTTCTGCATTGATAACGTCCTTTTCCTCTATAAATGAAAGTTGAATCAATTGGGATTTTATGCTTTCAATTATTACATGATCAGTTTCATTCCAAATTTGATCTGTTTCGAAACAAGGAAGTTCTACAATCAATGACGTTTTTCCAGTCGGAGCCATTTTAACGCTCCTGTTCTTGGGTTCATAAATTCTTGTAAAAGGAAGTTTCGAATCGGGGAAATAAAGGGATGCATTATTTGATATTTGATCCTTATCAAGAAAAAAAGCAACCAACTTTATGTTTCTGAAATTTAAAGATCTCGCAATCGATAAAATTTCTGTCGGAGGTAACGGATCTAATATCTCCAACAAAATGGATATCGGTAAAGTAGATATTATTTGATCTGATTTAGTAGAAGAACCATCTGTAAATTCAATTGAGCCGGGAATGAAGTTCTCATGACTTATTTTTGAAACACGTTTGTTCAGCTTTATGTTTTCTGAACCACATTTTTCAGCCAGACAGTCCATGATCTGTCCTATTCCAAGATCTGGATAATAAAAGCTCCCATCTAAGTGCTTGGTTTTTATGCTATTACCACCAATTACTTCTTTTAATAAAGTTTTGATCGTTAACCCTTCTAATCTCTTTCCCGAAACTTTTACAGATAATTGATCAGAGGCTATCCCCCAAAGTTTCTCTGAATAATTTAATAGAAATGATTCGGCAAGAGTTCTTCCATATTTATTTATCGTAGCCGATTTAAAATTATTTGGATCTCCATTTGATCTTTGACCCAAAACCTCCCAACCAATTGACAAGCACTTTCTTATTCCTAAATTCTTGATAACATTCAAAGGACTTATCGGAAAGTCAAGATATTTCCCCTGATGATAAATTTGGCTTGGCACATTGATCTCTTTAAGAGAATCTCCCAAAAGTGATTTGACTTCTTTGGTTACTTCCGGAATTTTATCGTGAAAACGATGTGCTCCTGAATCATAATAAAAATCTCCTGATTTAAAAGTAACTGCGTTACCACCCGTTTTTTCAGATGCCTCGTAAAGAGTAAAATCAAGTTGGTTTTTCCTTGCATAATAACCGGCAGACAAGCCTGCCGGGCCTCCGCCCAGTATTGCAATATTTGTTT
The DNA here is from genome assembly GCA_016763665.1 of Bacteroidia bacterium. The sequence goes on from JAESTI010000108.1 coordinate 2,186, forward strand.
TATCTTCTTGCAAGCTCATAAACCTTTACAGAGGGCCATAAATTATTGACATAAGGGTTGTGATAAAAAGTATTAGCATGTACTATCTCTATATCAAATTCAGGAATTGATTTTCCTACATAATAAAAACTCTCGTACCTATTAATTACGCTTTCAAACTCTGCATCTGTTTCAACATCAACCAATTCAACCTTCAAAGCTTGTTTCCCAAAATATTGGTTTACTAAAGGAATTGAGACCACTGTTTTAGTATTGTCCTGACCTTTTAAGTAGGATAATGCCTGACTTATTGCTGATGGGTTTTGATGCTGCTTTGCAATCACAATTCCAACAACTGAATAAGATATTAAAAATATTGCAGCTATTCCTTTTCTAAGATTACTACTCATATGTTTAGATAAGCCAACCGTTATGATCATCAATATAACAGCAACCACGGGAAGCACATGGCGAGGCTTGTACATAATATTTTGAAAAAAATAGATCCACAACAAATACAACAATGTTGAAGCAACTATTATTTGAATAATTTTCTTGTGATCATGACCAATGTTTTTTGCCTTAATAAATCCAAAGATGCTAAAGACCAATCCACCCGAAACCAACAATGTTAACCAGTGTCTTCCACCATCGTAGCCACCAAGACCGTGCGCCCAAATACCTTGGAATAAATATTTCAACCGAAGCCAATAGGCATTTTCGGTAATTATTGTTCCACCCCATTCACCAAAATGGCCTGTTGATTGTTTAGCTGCTGAATCGAGAATGCCATCTAATCCCATAATGAACACAAATGGAATTATCCAGATAAGGCCACCCATTATTAGTGATAACAAAAAACTCCATCTTCTCTTATCAATTATTGTGATATAAATTGCTGGAATGAACAGGAATGGAATAAATGACAACCGAACTCCAAATGCCAATCCAGTTATCAATCCAAATAATACTATGTCGGTTATGCATTTGGATTTAATATATTTCACAAAGAATAATAATCCTACCATGATTGCAGCCAAACCCAAAATATCTGACATATACCTGTTTCCCATCAACCAAATCATGGGGTTAAAAAATATCAAGACATCCAAGATCCATAACTTTGCTTGTGGGTAGATGCTGTTCAAAATACTACGTGCACTGCACATTAATAGGAATGTGGCTAATCCACCTATAATGGAAAATGAAATAGAAAATTTTCCACAAACAGCATAAATCACATTGACAATGAAGCAAAAAACAGGATACCCGGGAAAGTGCGGTTGTAATTTTTGAAGATCATATTCCTGAGTGGCTAGTGCAAATCTCAAGCTGTCCGGATCTTCAATGTAATAAATAGTAGTAAGCAAACGGCTGGCAATGCATAACACTAATACTATGATCCACCAATATTTATGATATTTACTAGAAAGTAAGGTCATATTGAGCGGAGTCGAAATATTGACCGTCAAGACTTCGACTCCGCTCAGCCTGACTAATTAAGATTTATCAATCAACTACCACCCAGCTACCAATTCTGCTGAAAACCCATATGCATCTTTTAGTATACTTGCTGCAGCATCTAAATTAGTTTTTACTGCTTCAGATGGTTTTGTACCTAAGTATGTGTTAATGGATGCGAGATCAGTTTTCCCGATCTTATTATCGCTTCTGTATGATAGCATATTTACATACCCTTTTAGTTCTGCCCAATGTTTAATAATATCAAACGAACCGCTGGTAATATCAGATTTTGTTTCGTTGATGTAATGGATAGCTGTAGCAGCAATAATTTCTTCCCAATTATCTTCAATTGTAGTTATCGCAGTATTTCTTTTACTATAATCAATATTAGTTATTGCAGCACGGCCTTCTAAAAATGCATCAAAGATAGCTTTTGTATAATTCACATCGGTATTTACAGAAACTGCTGCTGCACCCAGGTCGCGCTTTGCAGCTGTTTGTCCATAATAAAAACA
>JAESTI010000109.1 GCA_016763665.1 Bacteroidia bacterium
CCAATTGAGATTGAAGATCCTCCTATAGAACCTCAAACTGAGCCTGACATTATTTGGGTAGCAGAGGTAGATCCTGAATTTCCAGGTGGCACCAAAGCGATGTATAAATATCTATATTCAAGAATAAACTATCCACTAATTGCAAAAGAAAACGAGATACAAGGACCTGTCTACATTTCATTTATTGTAGATAAAGAAGGAAATCTTAATAACATCAAGATAAGAGAGGTATTGGTGGTGGTTGCGAAGAAGAAGCGCTAAGAGTAATTAAGGGAATGCCAAAATGGAATCCTGGCCTTCAAAACGGTAGAGCAGTTAATGTACCTGTTACACTTCGGATAAAGTTTACTTTGGTGAAGTAGTTTTTGATCCTGGTAGCGAGATAGTTCAATGCAGATTTGACAATAGGACACAAAAAATTGTTTCACGCAAAGCCAGCTAAGGGTTTCGCAAAGCTCGCAATTATTTGTTCTATAAACTCATCAATTCCTTTAATAATTCAAGCTGTTTGTCTTTACCTACTTGATTGCCATTGTGATAAAAAGAAATAAGTTGAAGGGGAGCCCCTGTCCAGCAAAGTTTAGCTACATTGTCGGGACTAATGGTATGGCGGCCTAAAGTTGCTTTAGTTGGCCAGTCAATAGTTGGGTAACAAACATAAGCCAATTCTGAACAGACAATCTTCTCCGTGGTATTTATATCAAAATTGAAATCATAATCCTTTCCAATTTGCCTGATTGCAAGCAGCAATGCTTCTTGTTGATCTTCAAATAAAGTATTTTCGTCAAAAACAGGTCGCAAAATTGCGATGTCATCAACATTCATAAAATCTTCCAAAGAACTCAACTGTACCCCGCTTCGTAAAGCTTCAATTATATTTTCACCATTTTCATGAGTTATTTCTTGATGATATGGTTTCAGTAATTCATGCTCCCACATATCCAATGATATTAGATCATCTTTATTTCCTATCCATATTGCGACATGTCCAAAATGACCGGGGATCAACTTGTCGGTCAATCTAAAAGGTGTTTTCTCCAATATTATGTCCAGGGGTTGAAGTATAGACCTTAAACTTTTTGCGACTTCCTTGTTATTAAATAACTTACCTTTTCTTGATTCTATCAGCCCAACTGAATTACCAAAGAACTTACTGATAGAGTTCATGCCGTCTTGCCGGAGTTCCGCGATTACATCAGCTGTAATTTTTCCTAAAAGATTGAACTTGCCTGTTGCCATGTCTTCCAACCCAATTTTATTGAAGTAGTTATAGGATGGACTGGAGGTTATCAGCAGTTTTAAGTACTCATAATAAGTGTCTGAGTATTCATTATCTAAATTGTTTGATTCTTTTTCAAAAAAATCAATTCCTTTCTGGATCCTTTGTTGTTTTGAAATAGAATGTGCTGACCAACTAACTTCAAGCAAATTATTAGCACTAATGCTAAATCCTTTATCAGGATCATTGACCAAACGCCTAAGACGATCATCACCTTCAAATAATAAAGCTCCCATCAGATAATTATCATAGAGTGTTAATGCTGCAGATAGAGAGAGCATAACAGCTTTTAATCGAAGGGTAGGGCTAATATTGTATTCATTTAAAGTGCTGTCTTCAGCATCAACAGCACATTCATAAGTTTCAGCAAAGAAATATAGTTTTTCCCTGAGGTCCATTGCCACAACGGTTCCTTCCCGAAGCAATTCAAGATTTTTTGGACTTATTGGATCATCAGGAGTTTCTTTAATTTCTTCTGCAACTTTCAACATCTGGGCACGAATAACAAGGCTTTGTTCGACAAATTGTTGAAAATCAATTATTTCACTGTGCAATAAAGAATCCGGAGATTGATTGACACTCAGCTTCTTAATAATACCTTCCCAACATGCATCTGTGCGCTGCACTTCTTTTACTTTCTCATTCCATAGAGCGTAAACACTTACCGTTAATACAATTACTCCTAACAGATAAAACCAATACTTTTTTTGCATAAGATTATCGTTTATTGAATGGATTCGTCACTGGCAATTAACTCAGTTTCATTGAGAAATGAGTCATTTATTGAAATAAATCCTTTGGCATCAATAATAGCCAAATCTCCTGTAATAAACCATCCATAATGGAAGGATTTTGTGCTCAACTCTGGATCATCAAAATATTCTTGTATCACATTTGGTCCTTTCACTAATAACATACCTTCCTCTTCATCACTAAGTTCTTTTGAATAGTCATTTTTGTCAACAACTATAACTGCGATTCCTGGTAGTGGTCTTCCATAAGTTTCCTCTACATCACCTTCCTGGACTTGCTTTTTTCCTGTAAGATCAACACCTCTATAATCAATGCTGTTAACCGAAATTATTGGTGCGCATTCGGGTTTGCAATATCCCGCACGAATAATAATATCTTCGTGGTTTTTCCATTGTTCCCTAATTTCCCTGTTTATATCTCTTCCTCCTGAAATGATGTACTTAACTTCCGGTAGATTTTCTTTGGAGTAATTGCCAAGAAAAGATTCCAATTGATGCGCATAACCAAGCAGTATATTTGAGTGGTATTCATTGATCTTGTCTTTTAATATTTCTTGATTTTGCTCAGATTCTAAAAACACAATGCTGGTTTCTGTAATGATAGGAAGCCATAAGTTGCTGTTATATCCGAAACAATGGCTGTAGGGAACTATTCCTGCAAAGCGGTCTGATTTATTCAAAGCATAAAGTTGTTTTAGGCCTGCCAGGTTGGAGCAAAGGTTTTCATGGCTTAATGGAATATATTTCAGAGATCTATCTTCATTTTGTGTGATATTGATAGTTACTAAATCACTTTTATCAATTTTTTCTTTCCAGATTCCATTGATGTAATATCGCGGCAAAATCTTGCTGTAATACTGAGATAACACGCATATGTGGTTACTCCACTTCTCAATTTCTGTGTCCAGAAGTAGAACATCCATATCCTCTAATATTTTCAAAGTGCTTTTAAGCGATTCAGTTGTTATGAGTGCATTGATCTTAAGTTTATCTATTATTTCCTGAATCTCATTTTCAGGTAACTTAGGGTCAATATTGACACTTACTTTGCCTGCAATTGCCAGTGAAATGTTGGTTAGCATTCCTGTGATACTATGAGGTAACATTACCCCGACATTCTTTGTGTTTGGAATGTTTTTATGAAGAGCTAATGCCAAAGAAAAAGCCTTAGACAGCATCTCACCATAAGTAATTGTATTCCCATTTTCATCAATTGCTAGAACACGATTATAATTTTTCCTGGCGTTCCTTACAAACCAATATCCCAATGTATGCCTGGATCTAATTCTATTTTTAAATGTCTCAGCACCTAATTCGAGTACTTTTTGTCTTACCTGAAATGCTGAACTCGTATTAGGCATCGGTTCGCCTATTTGAATGGATACGGGCCGAAACAATGTGTATGGTGTTGGCCAAACAATTTTTGAAGTACCCGTAACGTAGGAAAACGGAGAGCCAACTACTCCATCCATGTTTAATGGAATTATTGGAGCATCTATTCCACTTGCTATATGCTCAATTCCTCTTTTAAATTCGAGCAGTTGTCCGATCCTGGTTATTTGACCTTCAGGAAAAATACAAACTACATGTCCATTGTTGATCTCTTCCTGGCAACGTTGGTTAAATTCTGCTAGTGTTTCAGGTGTGCTTTTTCCAGCAATTGGAATCATATTCATTTTTTTGAAAAACCAATTTAATATAGGCACCTCGTATACTTTTTTTAGCATTACAAACCTCAACATGCGCGGAACTGCAGCTGCTACGAGAAATGAATCCATAAGAGAAATATGATTGGCTACTATTAACGCACCAGATTTTTTTGGGATATTTTCAATACCAATTATCTTGAGCTTAAAGAAGGAATGCGCAGTAATAAAAAATATAAACCTAACTAACATGGCCGGAATATTAACCAAAGTTATTATGGCAATTAACCAAGCAATAATGGTAATGATGCCAAAGATGCCCGAGCTTCCCATAACCGGCTCTGCAACAGCAAAAATTCCTGCAGAGATCAGTATAAATAAGAAAACCACTAAGTTGTTATAAGCAAGTATTTCCCCTAGTTTTCGTCCCTCAACCCGTTCCTGAATCCACGCATTTAAAGGTATTTTAAAAAATCCACTGAAAAATGCTCCAATACCTAATATGATCGAAAAGCTTAATTTTGAATGATCTAAAGTACTCAATAGGGTTAGGGCGATACTCAATCCAAAACCACCTATTGGTACAAGACCCAATTCTACTCTGTTCTTAGAAAACAGGCCTGCAACAAAACAACCCAAACCAATTCCAACGGCAACCAACGCTATCGTTAAGCTAGTTTCAAAGTTGGTCATATATAATTCATTGGGGCAATGAACAAGAAGATTCATTTGTATCAAGGCTCCAATCAGCCAAAATGAGGCTAGGCCCAGCACTGTGAAATTTAGACCCTTTAAAGAACTGGCCCATTTGTATGAATTAATTAAGAAGCTTATTGGATTGATAGAATCTTTACTGTTTTTAACTGGAGGTTCTTCATCAGCTTTGATCTTTAAACTGGAAATCCAGCCAATTAAAGCAATGCTGAATAATCCAATAGACAGGATATAGAATTGCGAGTCAGTTCCATCTGAAACAATTCCCGCTAAGACAGTACCGAGTAGTACACCGGTAAACGACAACAATTCCATTGTTCCTGTGCCGAATGAGATTTGTGCTTCTCCACCAATATCCCTTATCAGCCCATACTTTGAAGGAGAATAAATTGCACTTTGTAAACCCATTAAGAAAACCGCTACAAGCACAGTTTCGATAGATTCCATTGCAAACCCTGCAATGGCAATGACCATTATGGGCAGTTCCGCCAATTTGGAATATGCGACAATTTTCTGCTTGTTCATTGTTTTGGCCATTCTTCCGGCTAATGGAGAAAATAAAAGGAACGGGATTATGATCAAGGCAGAAGCAACCGATATTAGCAATGACTCGTTACCTTCGGCTAACCAGAAAACGCCAATAAAACATATCAGGCTTTTCAGAAAGTTATCATTGAAAACTCCAAGAAATTGGGTGACAAATAAAGGTGTCCAATTTATTTTTTTCTGCATGATCCTCTGACAATTAAATCAATTCAGGAATATTTACAAAGATACAATCTGATAATTTTAACGTGTCGTTTCCTGGCAGATGAAGGGTGCGTTTTAGCACAAAATCAAATATCAATGGATTATAATCGTAGATCTCATCGAGGTATTTCTTTTCTTTAGATGAAATGTAACCTAAATTCTGTAGCTCTATTGTGCTGATGAGTGCATTAATGGCAGGTAATGGGTAGTCACTGCCATTAATTAATCTGGAATGTAAATCTTTCCTCTTCAAAATGGTTTTCAGAGGTTTTCCTACTCGATTAATCTGAGTCATGGCTGAGATATCTCCGAATAGTAAACCTTTATATTTTTCTTCATCCATGAGGCGCAGGAACAGATCAAAGTTTTTTACTAGCTTTTTATCATCGCTATCAAGATCCTGGCTTTTACCTAAACTAGCGCAATGTGCAATGATAACTCTAACACCTAAGTCTAGGGGTCGCCTGAGTAATAATGGGTTCCCTAATTTCTGAGCTTCTTCTGAATGAACAGCTTTTTCATGACCGGCATGAGTTAATAATACCATGTTATATTCCCGCATTTTCTCATAATAACTGTCGCATTTTGGATTGGAAGGGTCAATATTCATAGCATTGGGTAACCATTTGACAATTTTTGCACCTTTTTTCCCCCATTTATCTAATTCTGATAATGCATCTTTTCGGTATGGATGTACGGAAATGCAAGGAGTAAAAAGTTCGAGATAGTCTTCAGATAATTTGAAAACGTATTCATTTGAAACATAAAATTGAGTTTTGCTGAGGTCTACTTCACCATTTAATTTGTAATTCTTATCAAATGCTAACAAGGTGTGCTTTCCATGGTTTTTATTGTTGGATACCAAACTTACCAGTCTCTTGATGTATTCCTGATCTACGTTTTTCAAGTCACTTACACCGGCAGCATTTAGATATATTTGAAATTTTAAAAATTCAATTGGATGTGAAAATGATTGCATATTTTCATTCACAAAGCAATCTGAATTATTTCCGGTACCGGCAATATGTGTATGTATATCGATTATGTCATTTGAATTAAGCCCCTCATAAGCAGAGTCAATTAGTTCCATTGCCTCTTTGCTCAGGTTTTCATTCATGTGCTCGGGTGCTTGTGAAGAAGCTCCTCCAATTTTAGCAATGATCATTGGCAGTGAGAAATAAACCATTAAGCAAAGAACTAAACCACCCAATGTTATTTTATATCGTTTCTTCATTCCTAATTGATTGTTTGTAGTAATTGAGAATTAAAAATACTTACGGGAGAAATTACGATTTCATTTTGAGGAATGTTTGTTCCATATCGTTCTAAAAGTTTTTTCTCAACCACCGGATGAGAAAGATTGAATTCGCTTAGCTTTTGTAATTTGCCTATTTCAATATTTACTGCATTTTTATAGATCTTCCATACTAGTTCAGAACAATAGATCCTTTCATCAGACCAACCAAAATACAGATCGTAATTCTTGCCAAGATACTTTTCACCTTCTTGTTTCATTTTCATTAATATTTCCGATGAAAGTATTGTTTCAGCATTATTAAGCCGTTTTACAACATATTCCTCATTTTCTCCTCTTTGAATCCATTCATTTAAACGGGTGAGTTTTACAGGCTGAACAGCTTCCAAAACAAAGTATTCTTCATTCTTCTTATATATAATCCCGACATGGCTGTATTTTGAATTTGTTGCAATTTGAACTGCTTTGCTTTGTGCAGATCTGGAGATTTGAAAGATGATATCTCCATCATTAAATTCATGATTCGGATCATTGTTACTTCCTGATGATATATTGCAGGAAGAACTAATAAAGAGTAGGAAAATGAATGTGTATTTAATAATGCTCATAGAGTGCTCCTTAAAATCATTTAAGAATTGTCATTAGTCCCTGATGAAATTCCGGAAAATCAGAAAGGTTATTATGCCCTCCACCTGTAATAGTGAATAATTCGCCCTTTTTTGAACCTATCAACTCCATGAGATCTTTAGAAGATTGGTAGGGAACAATGTTATCATACGTTCCATGAAATAAATAAATGGGACAGTCGACATTAACGATCCACTTATCATTTGGGAGTTTATATCTTAAGATCAAAGAAACAGGTAGAAATGGGAAATGCTTCTTTGCTAAGCTTTGGAAGTTATAATAAGGAGTTTCTAGTACCAACATTTTAGGCGAATATTTGGTGGCCAATTTTGTTGCAATTCCGGTACCTAATGACCTCCCATAAACTATGATCTTATCTTCTGAATAACTCTTTAACAGATAATTATATAAGGAGTCTGCATCTTGAAGCAAAGCCTTTTCACTTAGCTTTCCTGTGCTTTTTCCGAAAGTGCGATAGTCTATGATAAATACATCATAGCCATTGGTGAGAAAGTCAGGAGCTACATATCCCCAGCTATTTAAGCTGCCAGCATTGCCATGAAAATAAAGAACCACACCTTTTGATTCATTAGTTTTAAAGTGCAAGGCGTTTATCGTTACATCCTTTTCAGTTTGAATATTAATTTCCTCAAATGGAAAGGGAAAATTGAAAACATGTTCCTGAGGCAATTTCTCAGGAAAAAAGATCAATTTGTTTTGCCCAATAGCAATAAGTGTAACTCCACCAACTGCGAATACAAACAACAATAAAATAAAATAGACCATAGATTTTTTAATCATTTTTTACAAATTTATAATTGTCCAATAAACTCCTTTAACAACTTCGACCATTTTATCGAAATTTAACGTTTCAATTGAGTCGTTGCCATCATGATAATTAGGATTCCCATAAAATGCAGTGTTGGTTATCATTATGGCTTTATA
>JAESTI010000110.1 GCA_016763665.1 Bacteroidia bacterium
GGCTCCAGCCCGCCGGTCAGCGGCGTGTCGGCCAGCAGCCCGTCCAGATAGATGGGCGTTTCGGGCACGGCGACGACATGGCGGCGCGCGGAGATCGCACCGTGGAGAAAGGTCAGCATTTCGCTGTCGCCGAGCGCGCGCACCTCGGGCATGAAGCCTCTGAACAGGTCAAGCGCGCGATCCGTCTCGGCGATGAAGCCGGCAAGCGCTTGTCGCCAGTCGCGGCCCTTCGCGTCGTCGCTGCGCTCGACCAGCGCTCGGCCCGCCGTGTCCGCCTGATCGGGCGGAGGCATGTGAATTCCAGCAGTGCACAATGTGATAGTGAACCATTTTTAGACAATTGTACTTCCACGATAAGTGATTTCAAATTTCTTAAACATTATATGTTCAGAACCGCTGAAGATGAAAAAGTGGGTGAACCGGTAGTTTATGGTTATTCTTATGTTTTCAGTAAGGGTTCAACTTACGTACTAACAGCTTGTTATGATGACTCTGAAGGAAATAAAATGATCGTATCACTTTATGATAGCAATCGCAGGCTTATATCAAGCAGTTATGATAAAAAAACAGGCAAGCTTTATCCTACCATAAAATTCAAATGTGCGGCTACGGGCATTTATTATTTTACTTTTAATTTCGAAAAAGAGGAAGGTGGCTGCGGGGTAAGCATTTTGGGATTTAATAAAAGTAATTAGCAGTTACAAGATTCTTAGCACTATCCTTTCTCAACTTCAGTTTTGTTTTTCCATATATTCACATTCGAGAAACCATTAATGATCCTATATAGTAAATCAAAATATAAAGTAAAATAAAGCAATAAGGTCATCACCCAAATTGCTATAACATTAAACCAGTAAGTACTATAATATCTCCCCATAAAGTGTTTGACAGGAGCGTAAAAATGAGCTCTAAAATCAAACATCCCTGCAATATTAACTGGCTCCAAATAGATTGGGTCAATTTGTTGTATTAGACGATTATTCTGCTCTATTATTCTATTTTTAACCATTGTATTTCGTACTATATCAGCTAGATTCTCATTATGATATGCATTACATGTGTACCTAAACGCTAACCTTTTCCTGGGATCAGACTGCATTTCGCTGATCAAATAGTCTTTCTCGGAATTCGCAAAATTGAATTCCTGGATATAAAAGTTCTTTAAATTCTGTAAATATTTCTGAGTACTATCAGCAATTGTTGGAGAAAATTCATCAATATTCATTTTGCTCACATGACTGAACTTAATAGATAAAACTTTGGCCATTTCGCTTGTGATCTCATTTCCTAAAACATTCAAATTCGATTCAAGTATCTCCAGATCATTTTTCGCCTTGATAATCAAATATTCATTATCGGTATCATAGTTTCTTCGGCAAGTTTCAACTTTCTTTATTAATGTAGGAATCAAGTAAGATTTTTTATAATCAGCAATACTTTCCATCTTCTCCATTTCATACAGCTTCTTTTCATACTCATTGTTTATAAATTGATCTACTACCAATGCTTCATATGCCCAGCGAGAAGTCATGAATTCAGCTAAAACCGGAACCCGATCCCGCCTTCCGCTAATAAAGTCATTCAATTTATCAAACTTAAACATCGCTCCACTTAAGATCATTTGTGGTATAAGTAATAAAGGAATTAGTATATAAACTGTAACAGCCGACCGGAACGCAGAAGAAATATTTAAACCGGTTATATTGGCAAAGCAAGCTGTTGTAAATAACACTACCCAATAACTCATATTCATACCCCTAATATCTAAAATCCAATTGCCCAAAATAACAAATGAAAATGTTTGAATTGCAGATATGAAAAATAGAATAAACGTTTTAGACAAGAGATAACTCGATTTACTTAAATTCAAAAACGCCTCTCTTTTACGTAGTTTCTTATCTCTAATTATTTCCTCAGCACTGACGCTCAACCCCATAAATAAAACAACAATAACAGCCATGAAAAGGTAGGCCGGAATATTCTCATTTTGTCTATACAAATAGACTCCTGCATTTGGGTCATCAGTATAACGTATAATAAATGCTAAAAGGAATGCCAATAAAGGAGCCTCAAGCAAATTAATAAGCAAATATTGGGTATTCTTCAGTTTAGCCAGAAAGTCTCTAAGGATAAATATTTGAAGTTGTTTAAACCGAGATGGTATTTTGAGATTACTCTCAGGTTTTTCATCAACCTCTTTTACAATTGGCTTTAGTCTATTGGCCATAAAATGACCATTCCAGTCCTGAGGAGATACTTTTCTTTCATCTCTAAAATTTCCATAATCATCAATTAACTTCTCTTCAATAATATTGAATATCAATTCCGGATCAACTTTACCACAGTCCGGACATTCTCCTCTATCACTGTTTATTTGATTGGATAGCCTCTTGAAATACATAATAGCCTCAATAGGGTTTCCGTAAAATATAGGATATCCTCCCCCATCCAAAATCAATATCTTATCAAACATTTTGTATATGTCTGATGAAGGTTGATGTATAACTACAAATATCAGCTTGCCTTTTGAAGTTAATTCCTTTAAAAGATCCATGATATTTTCGGAATCTCTGGAAGATAATCCGGAAGTAGGTTCATCTATGAACAAAACTGAGGGTTCCCGAATCAATTCTAAACCAATATTTAACCTTTTCCGCTGGCCTCCACTAATGGTTTTCTGAAGTAGACTTCCAACTTTAAGGTCCTTGGTTTCCTCGAGTCCAAGGTTTCTAAGTACTTTTAATACCAGTTCGTTAATTTCCGGTTTGGAAAAATCTCTAAAACAGAGTCTGGCGTTAAAGAACAAATTTTGATAGACCGTCAAGTCTTTTATTAGGCTGTCTTCCTGGGGCACATATCCTATTACACCTTCAATTTTATCTTTCTCGTTATGAATATCGATGCCGTTTATTAACACTTTACCTTGAGCGGGAATGGTGTTGCCATTTAAAACATTAAGCAAAGTTGTTTTACCCGATCCACTTGCACCCATAAAGCCAACCAGGTTTCCTGTTCCTTCACCAAGAGTGATATCCCGTAAGGCTATTTTACCATTTGGGAAACTATAGTGAACACTATTAGCCGTAAAGCATAAATTAAAGTCGATCAGGTCACTTCTAAACTGCGCAACTATATCACTATAGTATATTGGAGGACCCACCGGAGGTTTAATGGAACTGCCGTTTGCAAATAGAAAAATTTGTTCGGATGTTAGAGTTAGGCCATTTAACAAGACTTCGCTTTTTCCATAGCTTGTAATAAAGTAAAGATCAACGCTAGGAACTTGAAGAATCTTCAGGTGTCCTTCAAATAGTTCAGAATATATGTGTTTAGGTTGGAGCCCTTTTGGTGTATCAGGAATTACTCTTTGACCATCAACAATTAATACATATGGAGCGTCAACAATATAAGGGTCTTCATCTATTACAAAGCTTTTTATGGAAGTAAATTCTTCTTTATCAATCTTGAATACTGTTGCAACCGTATCAACAATTTCTACTTCAACTGGGGATAAGATCTTGTCTGCATTCACAAGGTCCAGCAATCTTATTAATACAATGAATTTTTGCTTTTGAGCAAGAGTTTTATTAATTTTTTTACAAATCGCTAACGTTCTAACTGAATCTCCAACTGAAGTTCTTTTCTTGCGCTCATCTGCAGGATCCTTGACACCACTTCCATAACCGGATAATTCTTCATACAACTGCAAATACTCTTTTGCAGCAACTTTGTCTAATTCTTTTTCTAGAAATAATTGGACGTATCTTCTTTGTTCACTGCTTACCCCTTCATCCTGTTTAGTGATGATAGCGAACAATTGCATGAGTGCTTTTAGAATCTCTTCGCTCATGATGGATAATTAGTTGGGGCCACTTAATTACCAAAGTATGCATAAATAATCATAATTCAAAATAGATTGGCCCTACTGTGAATTACTTACAAAGTATGAATAAATAATTATTAAGAAATGAAA
>JAESTI010000420.1 GCA_016763665.1 Bacteroidia bacterium
ACTATCACATAGAACCAAAGTTTTTTTCAGGTACTGCTCTGCCACTTTGTATTTTCCTTTCTGTAATTTTTTATCTGAAAGGGACTTTGCCTGTTTGGTGTAAAGTAAGCCTATGCTGCCAAGATGCAATCCTACTTTACTTCCCAATTCTTTGTCAATTTTCAATGCCTCAAAGTAGTGTTTCAGGGCTTTGGGGTAGTCGCCCTGCTCATTGTAAACATTGCCGATGTTGCCGAGGTCTGCTGCCATATCTGCTTTTAATCCTAGTTCTTTATCTAATTCAAATGCCTCAAAGTAGTGTTTCAGGGCTTTGGGGTAGTCGCCCTGGTTGCGGTAAACAATGCCTATATTGCCGAGGTGTCTTGCAATGCCATTTTTATTTCCCAGCTCTTTATCCATCTGCAATGCCTTTAAATAGTATTCCAATGCTTTGGAATAGTCGGCTTGAGAATAATAGACATTACCAATGTTGCCGTAAATAGTAGCAGCTTTACTTTTATCAGTAGTTCTTTCACTATCGCTTAGGTCAAGCTTCAATGCTTTGAAAAAGTATTCCAATGCCTTGGGATAGTCGCCCTGATTGCGATAGATAAGGCCGATACTGTTTAGGGATGTAGCAATGGCCTTTATGTCGTTAAATTCTTTATTGATCTGTAATGATTGAGAATGATATTTGAGGGCTTCGGGATAATCTCCTTTATTATAATATAGGCTTCCTAATGTTTTTTGAAGCAAGGCACTGCCTTTTTTATAGTTTATCTTCTCTGATAGAGCTAATCCTTCATTTATATATTTAAGTGCATCCTTAGAACTGTTAATTCTTAGTTTCCAAGCGAGGGTGTTGAGGGTTTTTATTCTTGTAGTATCGGGGAGGTTTTTTTGGAGTTGGGTTTTTAGGGAGTCTATTTTCGTATTGTTCTGCGCAAAAGAACAGAAGGATATTAGCATGAAGGTAGATATAAGAAACGACGCTCGCATAACGTAAAGATAGTGACTTTATGGAAATGAATAACCCCCTCCAACTCCCCCTAAAGGGGGAGAGTTACTCCTACTAAGCTGTGACCATAGAGAATATATAGTCACAAATTCTCAAAGCATAGTCGCAGATAGGTCACATTTACTTTGAGCAAAATTGAATGAATTGGATGGTGGTTTTAAAGAAAACCTAAGATATACCTACATATTGATAGGTATTGGTTTCGCCTGATTGGTTAAACAGTGAACCTGGAGGGACTGAGTTCGAACTCCGTGAAGATTTATGAAAGTTTAAGATTACTCAAAAATGCCTGCATTACATCTTGAATTGTTAAAATTAACTTAACTGTCATTTTCCAACTAACTCATCGATATTACCAAATGTATTTTAAATTAATGAGAACTTACATTTTTACATTAATATTATACTTCTTCAATTGTATAGATTGGTTGTTTGTCAAGAAATAAAGTATCGTTACCAAAATTTAATGTTTTGTAAACAATATTTTCCTCATATTTTTCTAATTTTACTCAAGTCAAAAATAACTTTTTGTTTTTAATTATGAACGATTACGGCATTCTTTCCATATTACCTCCTATCTTATCGGTTGTTCTTGCTATTGTTACCCGAAAGGTTATTCTTTCCTTAGCTCTGGGCGTATTTCTGGGCATGACCATCTATCAGGGATTTAATCCATTTCAAGGCTTAATAAGTGTAGTGGAATTGGGGTTGTTTGCTCAACTTTCAAAACCATCGAACGCCCAGATTATTATCTTGATCGCTATCATCGGAGGATTTGTTTATCAACTGGAAGCATCCGGAGGCATGGAATCCTTTGCAAAAAAAATCGCATCCAAAATCAAGGATCCTGTTAAGGCACAATTATCAGTTTGGATAGCTGGACTTTGCATCTTTTTTACCGATACTGGAAATGCTCTGATACTGGGTCCTATATTCCAGCCCATATTCATAGAATTGAAAATTTGTAAAGAAAAGTTAGCTTATATTATTGATTCAACTTCCTCACCTATCTGCGTGCTGATCCCGGTAATTGGCTGGGGCGTTTATATTATGAGCTTAATGGAGCAGTCTTTTGCTCAGATCTCCAATCAGGAAAATGTTTTAGATGCATTTTTGAATGTGATACCTTATCAATTTTATCCACTCCTCGCTCTTGCTTCGGTCCCGATACTGGCATTGACAAAAAAAGATTACGGACCGATGGCAATAGCACAAAAAACAGTCTATTACACAAAAAATGATGATAAAAAAAAAGAAAGCCCGTTGAAGCAGAAACTGCCCAATGGCGATGCAAAGACAATCATTTTTCCACTTTGCGCAATGTTTTGTGTTTTGGGAGGCTTATTTTTCTATTACTACTGGACCATAGGATCATTGCCTGGCTCAAAAATAAGAACTGCTCTATTCATTGCTTACTTCATAGGAGCGGTGGTTTGTACCATCCTGTTAAAAGTCCAGAAAGTACGAACGCTGAAAGAATCCTTAGGAGCATTTCTGAAAGGAATGGAACGCATGTTATTTATCATCATCGTTATGCTGCTGGCATGGTCATTAGGGGATGTGTGTAAACTCCTGCATACCACTCATTTTATTTCAAATCTTGTTGGTGGCACTCTGCCCCCTGCTATATTGCCTGCGCTACTATTTTGTTTGGGTGCCATCATCTCTTTATCCACGGGCTCCTCTTATGGCACTTTTGCAATATTAATGCCTATTGCCATTCCTGTGGCTTATGAGATCAACGCTCCTATGTATATCACTATTGCAGGTGTCTTAAGCGGTGGAATATTGGGAGATCATTCCTCCCCGATTTCAGACACCACTATCCTCTCCTCTATGTCCACCGGCTGTAAACATGCCGACCATGTGAACACCCAATTACCCTATGCACTATTGACTGGCTCAGCGGCTTTAATTTCCTTTATCATTGCAGGTATCACACAAAGTTACTACTCGCTCCTTTTTGGCATCGTCTTCCTGACAGGATTGATTATGCTTATTATGCGATTATTTGGAAAATCTTTAAAGGGTACCTCTAAAATTGTTCGATAAGTACAGGCTGCACTCTTTTTGTATTTGGGTTTAGCAGGAATAGTTGCTGTGTGGACGGACTCAATGTTTTAGTGACTTTAAATAATTATACTCTATGAAAAGAAACATTGCAAGACAAGCTGGCTGATGAGCAAATAACGAGTGCTGATTACCAGGATATTAGGATACGCTACGAAACAAGAAGAGATGAAATTGTTACTAAAATTAGGGATTTAAAGCACACCAAGACCGATTTTGAGCAATACCTTCGCTACGGGCTGTCATTGCTTTGTAACATAGATCAGTTCTATACAAAGGCAGAGCTTGACGTAAAGCAGGGGTTAATAGGTTCGATATTCCCCAATAATTTGATTTTTGACGGAGAAAAAGTTCGAACCCCGAAAGAAGACGAATTTGTGGCGCTTATTAAGTTGTTAAACAGCACGCTAAATACAAATAAAAAAGGACAACTTATGTCTAAATCCAAGCTGTCCTATCAGGTGAACCTGCAGGGATTCGAACCCCGAATCTCCACATCCGTAGTGTGGTGCTCTATCCAGTTAAGCTACAGGTCCTCTTTCAGTTTACAATTGTCAATTAACATTTAATAATTCGCAATATTAAGTAGTAAACCCGTTGGTTAATTGAATGAAAGTGGTCTAAAACCTAGTCATTGCGAACGTAGTGAAGCAATCTCCTGAGGTTAATCAAAGTCGGAGATCTCTTTCCCGATGAATAATCGGGACAGGCTGTTTCTCGCGATGACGAAAATTTTATTTCCAATGGGTTAATTCTTAATTGATAATAGCTAATTGAAAAAATTAATCGTCTTTTTTAGGTTTTTGAGGTGGTTTAGCAATACTATCTCTCATACCTGTATCAGCCTCAATATTTTTCATTTTATAATAATCCATGATGCCTAAATTTCCACTTGCAAAGGCTCCTGCCATTGCTTTTGGAATCTCGGCTTCCTGATCGATAACCTTAGCTCTTGCTTCCTGAGCCTTCGCTTTCATCTCTTGTTCTACAGCAACTGCCATGGCTCTTCTTTCCTCCGCTTTTGCCTGGGCAATTTTCTTATCCGCTTCAGCTTGGTCGGTTTGTAATATTGCCCCAATGTTTTTCCCAATATCAACATCTGCAATATCAATAGATAAAATTTCAAAAGCTGTTCCTGAATCCAAGCCCTTTTGTAACACCAATTTGGAAATTTTATCTGGATTTTCCAGTACTTCCTTATGACTGTCCGCAGATCCAATAGATGTTACAATGCCTTCACCTACTCTTGCTAAAATAGTGTCTTCTCCTGCTCCACCAACCAATTGATTTATGTTTGCCCGAACCGTAACCCTTGCTTTGGCAATCAATTGAATTCCATCTTTAGCAACTGCAGTTACTGCAGGAACATCGATAACTCTTGGGTTTACAGATATTTGAACAGCATCAAATACATTTCTTCCTGCCAGATCAATTGCCGTGGCTAATTTGAAATCCAAAGGAATATTTGCCTTATCCGCTGATATCAAAGCATTGATAACCATTTTAACATCTCCTCCGGCAAGGTAATGCGTTTCTATATCGTTGATCTTTACATCCAACCCGGCTTTTGTAGATATTATCATTGCATTCACAATTGCTCCAGGAGGAACTTTTCTGATCCTCATTAATACCAAGTCAAGAATACTGACCTTTACTCCTGAAAATACAGCCGTGATCCACAGGTTAATCGGAATAAAATATAAAAACAAGAAAAGGGCAAAAATTGACCCTACTACAAACATTAATATCGCTGGAAGTGTCATATGAGATAAGTTTAGAGTTGTGAGTAATGAGTTATGCGTTTTTAATAAAAAATATTGGAAGGCAAAAGTACTAGAATTAGCGGTAACTACAAATATTACTGTTTAGTAAGAAGTCCAACAACCACCTTGTTTTGGGCAACTTTTAATACTTCAATTTCTTTTCCCGTTTCGATATACTCTCCTTTTGAGTGAACCTCCAATCGAAAGTCGTTTATCATAGCCTTGCCAATTGGGCGTAACTCAGAAACCGTTACTCCCTTATCTCCCACATTCACTTTAGTTTCATCTACTAATTTGGCTTTTCCTTTTAACTTATTCTTGTTCATAAATCGTTTCCATGCGCCCGATTTAAAAGCTGCATATAATGTACCGGTACTAACAACGGCACTAGTCACTAGCGTATAATGGCCATAAG
>JAESTI010000402.1 GCA_016763665.1 Bacteroidia bacterium
AAAGGAAAAATTATTAAAGCCAGAACTCCGGGACAAAAGAAAATGGTTAAGCTTTCAGAAAGTAACGATATTATTTTCGCGATCGGATGTGCCGGAACAGGTAAAACATATACTGCAGTTGCATTAGCAGTGAGGGCACTAAAGAATAAAGAAGTAAAAAAAATTGTACTCACTCGCCCCGCAGTTGAAGCAGGAGAAAGCTTAGGATTCCTTCCTGGAGATCTTAGAGAAAAAATTGAGCCCTACTTACAACCACTATACGATGCATTGGAAGATATGATCCCCATGCAAAAGCTAGTGTCTTATCTTGAACAAGGAACAATAGAAATAGCGCCATTAGCTTTTATGAGAGGGCGTACATTAGACAATGCTTGTGTTATCCTTGATGAAGCACAGAACACATCCCAACTTCAACTAAAAATGTTTTTGACAAGGATGGGACCCAGTGCAAAATTTATTTTGACAGGAGATGTCACACAGATTGATTTGCCTGATAAAATGAAATCCGGATTACAACATGCTGTTACATTGTTAAAAGGTATTAAGGGGATTGGTTTTATTCATTTAACTGAGCAGGATATCGTGAGGCATGAATTGGTTAAGAAAGTTTTAAGAGCATATGAGAGTAAATCCTAAAACCTAAACTTATAATTAAAATATTCAATTCTAAATTAATAATTCTTAAATCTAAATTTAAAAATGATCACAAATCCAATAACTCAAACAGACTTCAATTTTGAAGGAACTAAAGACATTTACAGAGGAAAAGTAAGGGATATTTACAACATTCAGGACAACTGTCTTGTAATGATCGCAAGTGATAGAATATCGGCTTTTGACATTGTTTTACCTAGAGCCATTCCTTATAAGGGCCAAGTACTGAATCAAATTGCTTCTAAAATGCTGAAAGCAACAGAAGACATAGTTCCTAATTGGGTTACTGAGGTTCCAGATCCAAATGTTACTATAGGAAAACGCTGTGAACCATTTCAGATCGAAATGGTAATAAGGGGATATTTAACAGGTCATGCCTGGAGGGAATACAAAAGTGGAAACCGAAATCTTTGTGAGAATATTATGCCAGAAGGGCTAAATGAACACGATAAGTTACCAGAACCAATAATTACCCCTACAACAAAAGCAACTGAGGGACATGATGAAGATATTTCTGCAGAAGAAATTATTAGTCAGGGAATAGTTTCGGAAGAAGATTACAACCTATTGGCTGATTACACCAAGAAACTTTTTCAGCGTGGTACGGAAATTGCAACCAATCAAGGGTTAATACTTGTTGATACGAAATATGAATTTGGAAAATACGAAGGGCTGATATATTCGATCGATGAAATACATACTCCCGATTCATCCCGTTATTTTTATATAGAAGGTTATGAAGAAAGACAAGAAAAAGGGGAAGGACAAAAACAGCTTTCAAAAGAATTTGTAAGAGAATGGTTAATGGAAAATGGCTTCCAGGGAAAAGAGGGACAAATAATCCCTGAAATGACTGATGATTTTGTGGAGCAAGTATCTAACAGATATATTGAATTGTATGAGCAAATAACTGGGGAATCATTTAACAAAGGAGATTACTCAGAAGTTATGACAAGAATAGAAAATAACGTAAACAACTATTTAACTGTTCAGATCTAATAACCAATTATGAAGATCTTAGTTAATATTAGCAGAATACTTGTTGGACTGCTATTTATTTTTTCCGGGTTCATAAAAGCAAATGATCCATTGGGCTTTTCCTACAAACTAGTTGATTATTTCACTGTTTTTGACATGGAATTCTTAAATCCAATGGCATTGGGAATGTCCATGTTCATTTGTGTAATAGAAATAGTACTTGGGTTTGCCGTATTACTGGGAACGTTCATGAATATTACCGCATGGTTGTTATTGTTAATGATCATATTTTTTACATGGTTAACAGGTTTTTCGGCTTATACAGGGGAGGTTACCGATTGTGGTTGTTTTGGAGATGCTATCAAGCTTACTCCAACGGAATCATTCATTAAAGATGTGATACTACTATTCTTTATAAGTATCATTTTCATCAAAAGAAAATCAATAGAGTTATTACTCAAAGAAAAAGTATCCCGTACACTTTTAGCCATTTCACTAATTCTTCCAACAGGGTTTACTTTCGCTTGCTACACTCATTTACCTAAAATTGATTTCAGACCTTATAAAGTGGGAAACAATATTTATGACTTAATGCAAGTACCTGATGGCGCTCCACTAGATATATTTGAATCTACTTTTTATTACAAAAACAAGACTTCAGGTGAGGTAAAAGAATTTCCACTAGATAATCTTCCTTCCGGAGATGACTGGGATTTTCATGACAGAACAGATAAAATAATCCAGGAGGGGTACAAACCTCCTATTCATGACTTTAGTATAATAAATGTAGATGGAGATGATTATACTGAAGATTTCTTATTGGATGAAGGATTTAACTTTGTACTTATCAGTTATGATCTAGAAAATGCTATACACTCAAATGCCGATACGATCAATGCAATTGCGGACAAGGCTTCTGATGACAATTATAGATTTATCGGCATGACCGCCTCAACCGAAGGAGAGATAAATGAGTTTAGAGATGCTACAGGAGCCAAGTATGATTTTTATTTTGCAGATGCCACTGCACTAAAAACTGTAGTCAGGTCCAACCCGGGGTTAGTTTTACTTAAAGGAGGAGTTGTGCAAGCGAAATGGCATATCAATGATATTCCTGAACTCACCGAGTTAGAATCCAATTATCTTAAGTGATATACCAACTTTATTGTAGTTCAACTGTCACAATTTTTCCCTATACTTACGTAAACATTTAAAGTAATTATCTGTGCTTAATTATATCATAAGAAGATCTGCTTATGGTGTACTGGTGTTAGCCGGTGTTGTGGTAGTTGTATTTCTATTGTTTAATGTACTTCCCGGTGATCCTGCCCGTATGACTATGGGGCAACGCGCAGACGTAGCATCCCTTAAAGCTATTAACAAGGAATTGGGACGAGATAAGCCATTATTTACTCAATTCTTTATGTATCTAAATGATCTTTCTCCTATTTCTTTGCATGAAACACAAGACGAAGATAATTTCATGTTTTTGGATAGTACTAAATACGACTACACCAAAATAATTGATGTATCTGCAAACAAAACACTTGTATTAAAAATTCCTTATTTAAGACGGTCTTACCAAACCAAAAGAAAAGTAACAGAGATCATAACTGATGCCCTGCCAGGAACGGCTATTCTTGCACTATCAGCCATGATATTTGCAACAATAATGGGTATTATCCTAGGTGTTATTTCGGCATTAAAACAACACTCAATGGCAGATAATTCCTCAATGGTAGTCTCAATTCTTGGAATGTCAACACCGTCATTCTTTTCAGGTATATTAATTGCATGGATATTTGGATATTTGTGGAGTGACTACACCGGGTTAAATATGACAGGAAGTTTATACACCATTGACCCTTTCAAAGGTGAAATGCTCACTTTGAAAAATCTTATTTTACCTGCTTTTACTCTCGGAATCAGACCACTCGCAATAATTGTTCAATTAACCAGGAGTTCGATGCTGGATATTTTATCTCAAGATTATATTCGAACAGCAACTGCCAAAGGATTAAGTTATTACAAAGTTATTGTAAAACATGCTTTAAAAAATGCTTTAAATCCTGTTCTAACAGCAATTTCAGGATGGTTTGCTTCCCTTTTAGGAGGAGCCTTCTTTGTTGAATATATTTTTTCATGGAAAGGAGTTGGCAAACTAACCATTGATGCATTGGATAAATATGACTTTCCTATTGTCATGGGCACTGTGCTATTCATTGCTGTAATATTCGTAGTGATCAACATCATTATGGATTGCCTTTACAGCTTTCTTGATCCTCGAATAACCTTCGATTAATTCGGTGATTCGTATATTTGTGTATTCGCAAAATCGTGTATTTGTATACTCGTTATTATTATCTATTGGCTATAAGCTATTATCTAAAGATATTCTGAATCCTGAATTTTTAATCGGCCGAGTTGTTAAACCTTAACTACCAGGTAGTCAGGAGGAAAATTAAGCTTGGGAATTCCCTTTTCAAAAATTCCAAAAACAGAAGAACCACTTCCACTCATCGAAGCATAAAGTGCTCCTGCTTCATATAACTGATTCTTTATGGACGAAATATCAGGATATTTAGCAAAAACAGATTCCTCAAAATCATTCCCAATATCAGTTTTCCACTTTTTTATAATAGAACTGATAATATCTTTTAACAACTCTTCACGTAGCTTCGGAACCATTCCCAAATAAGCATCGGCTGTATTTACTTGAATATTGGGATTGATCAGTATGATTCTATGATCATTTAAATTGAGATCAATTTCTTGAAGTATTTCTCCCCTACCACTCGCATAAGATGATTTATTTTCAATAAAAAAACTACAATCACTTCCAAGTTGGGAAGCATAACTTAATTTTTCACTTAACTCTAATTTTAGATCAAACAATTCATCCAACATATTGATTGCAAATGCCCCATCAGAAGAGCCCCCTCCTAATCCCGCTCCGATTGGAATTACTTTATGAAGATGAATTTTTATTGAGGGTAAATTGTGTTTTTCATCAAGGACATTAAATGCTTTTACACATAAATTATTGGGGGAATTTCCTGGTATTTCAATTCCTGAAGATGAAAAAATTATTTTTTCTGAATTTTGGTCTTCATTTTTAACAATCTCTAATACGTCATGTAAATGAATAGGATAAAAAATACTATCAATATCATGAAAGCCATCAGCCCGTTTTGAAATAACGTTTAAACCGATATTTATCTTGGCATTGGGAAAGGAAATCATAGCGCTAATACAGCTTCTTTCTCTTGATCAAATAAGGAAGTAAAATTTGCTTGTAACCTTCATGAATATCAGCTTCGACAAAGTCAATTTTGTACTGACCGCACTTCAATATTAGTTGATTTTTATATTCAGAAATTGATTTCAAATAGGTTTCTTTAATTTGATTAGGATGTACTTTTATCTCCTCTTGAGTTTCCATGTCTACAAACTTGTACGGCCGGTTATCAAAATCAAATTCCAGCTCCTTTTTCTTGTCAGCAACATGAAACAAAATCACTTCATGCTTGTTATGTTTCAGGTGTTGTAAGGCGGAAAATAATTGCTCCGAGTTGTCTTCTAACATATCACTAAAAATTATCACCAAT
>JAESTI010000111.1 GCA_016763665.1 Bacteroidia bacterium
AGTAATATTAAGGACAAGGGTTACGTTTCTAAACTAAAATTAAAACAAAACCATTTTCACCAATGAAACTAAAAAAAATCCTTCCAGTTTTTGTACTTGGGTTTGCAGTTATTGCAATGTCAAGCTGTAATAAAGACAAGTATGGAGTAACCTACACATATAAAACAAAAAAAGCAGTTTATATGTCGTATGAAGACTTAAGATCTTCTGTAAAATCTGATGATGTACAGGACCTTAAAAATCCTGGAAAAATTTACATGAAAGACAATTATCTTTTCGTAAATGAAGTTAAAAAGGGAATTCACATTATTGACAATACTGATCCCTCAAATCCGGTAAAAGAAAGTTTTATCAATATTCCGGGTATTAGGGACATTACTATTGTCGGCAATACATTGTATGCTGATAGTTATGTGGATTTTGTTACTATTGATATTTCTGATGTAAAAAATGTACAGGAAATCAGTAGAAAAGAACATGTTTTTCCTTATGAAGAAACCCTTGATATGGAAGTTGAATGGGGAGAAAACTATGAGTACGATACTACAAAAGGCGTAGTTACTCATTGGGAGAAAGTTATAATAAGCGAAACTTTTACAAATGCCGATGACAGGCCTGAAACGCAGGAATGGTTGAAAGGAAAACAGGCTGAATCAGAAGCTGCAGATAACTCTACCGGAAAATCAGGTACTTCAACTGGTTCTGCATCTGACGTTTATTGGGGAGGAACTGGATCAGGTGGTTCTATGTCAAGATTTGCTACCAAATGTGATATTTTATATGTTCTTACCAATTCGAATTTAATATCTTTTGATATTTCCAATCCAGGAAGCGCAGGAGAAGTGAACAGACAATATGTTGGTTGGAATGTTGAAACCATATTTCCACATGAAGATAAGTTATATATTGGCGGACAGACAGGAATGCATATTTATGATGTGAGTGCTTGTGAAAATCCCAGCCTTATCTCAACTTATGACCATGTTACCAGCTGCGACCCTGTAATTGTGGATGGTGATTACGCATATGTAACTATCCGTTCAGGAACTGACTGCAGGTGGGGAACCAATATGCTTGATGTTGTAGATATTAGTGATCCATATAACCCTACGGAAGTTTCTTCAACAGGAATGAGCAACCCTCATGGATTGGCAAAAGCTGGAAATAATCTTTTTGTATGTGATGGAAACAATGGATTAAAAGTATTTGATGTTTCTGATCCTACTGAAATTACCACAAAAAAGAACAGTTTCCCCGATATCAACGCTTTTGATGTAATCGCTGATAGGAAACACAGCAATCTAATTATGATCGGTGAAGATGGATTGTATCAATATGACTACAGCGATATAGACAACATAAAACAATTTAGTGTTATACCTGTTGTTTCAACGGAGTAATTAGAAATATAAATTTATTATCAAGAAGCCTCGGTCGTGTGATCGGGGCTTTTTTGGTTTTACTGGTTCATACCCTTTATTGAAACGAAAAAACCTCCCCCTACCCCCTCCAAGAGGGGGACAATATGATGTCAGTCAAAAAATTTCCAGAACAAGCCTACTTTCAGTTTGCGGTCGGGTATGGGGTAGTTGGCTACTTGAAAATAACCATTTTCGGGAAAACCTTGATTGACATTTTCCATTTTAATAAACATGCGGGCACTTTTGATCTTTGCGTTGATAAATACGTCTGCTGCAGGATAATTTCCAATACTTAAGTCCTCTTGTCTGTAAAATTGGCCAGTGGCGGGCATGTAAGCATCTCCATAATAAGCAGTATTATAACGAATTGTTGTTCCTATCTGCACTACTATTGCTTTCTCAAATAAATAATTCTCATAATAAAAACTATGTTTTGACCACCATTGCGGTACCCGTATAGTGCTACTAGATGATTGCTGAAAGACTCCTATGTTATAAAATCGAAACTTGCCAAATGCAAAATTCTTTGTAGCGTATGCTTGAAGTAGGTTAATGGTTCCTTTGTTTTGGCCTATTCTGGCAGCCTTGTCGAAATAAATATAATTGTCGATTAAATTGTATTTCACGCCAAGTAAAGCTTTTATTTTCTTGTTGGTCCAATTAAAGTACAATTGAGTATTGTCTGTTTTATTCAGCATGTTATTCCAATCTAAAAAGTTGTCCATGTGCCTTATTTGAACCAAGCTGGGTGATTTTAGTTGCTTCAATCCTCCTAGTTTAACATAGTTATTATTTATGGGTTTAATTATTTCTGCTTTAGCCTTGTAATCTCCTACATTGAAACCATCAACTATGTATTGCCCACCAATAAACCACCTAAACGAGCTACTTTGAAAGTTTTCATACGAACCCTGCACTGATACATTTTGAAAATCATTTGAAAAATTGACAGAGGAAATAAGTCCACTATTTTCAACTTTAAAAGGCAAAAACAAATAATGTAAGCTATGACTTACGCTAACCGATACTATGCTTTTTTTAAATAAACCTTTTCGCAAAGAATCATTTTTATAATTAGGCAAAGTAGACCAGGAAATGGAATTGACTATTTTACGATGATATATAGAATCCATTGGTTGATCAGTGAAAACTGGTAAATAAGTATTTGCATAATAGCTACTATCAGCAAACTCGTCTTCATATAGCTGGTATCCTCTGCTGATCTCGAATGAATGTGATAGGCGACTTGAAGGAGTAAGTATTTGAATTGTTATTGTATCATTTAACTTCTTATCATGCTTTTTTCCAAAATTCCAGTATTGTTTTACATAAAATCCTTTTTGCTTTGTGTTATTTGACGCACCACTTAAGTTGACTTCTTCTATTGCCCTTATGTCAAATGATGGATTTTTAAAGATGTCAGTAGTCATCATGCCCCCATTTTCCTGTACATTTAAATAATTCAGCGTTCCATTGGTAATCAAGTTGTATCTTTTATTTGATGATCTATACCAAATAAAGGCCAGTAAGTTTTTATAGTCAGTTTTTTGAGAAAAGTAAAAACCTTGAGAAACCAACCTCCGATATTTAACACCAAAGTTTAAATTCTTATTGATGTTTTGTGTATGCATTATAGTGAACATTTGCTCAGTCTTGCCACCTGCAACATATGTCATCTCAGAATATCTATTTTTAGCTCTGAAATACTGAACATCATCCTTGCCATATTTATACAGATCAAACTGATGATAACCTAAATCAAAGCCCGTTTTCTTAAAAGAATCAAAAATCAAACTTTTATGCGCAGTACCAATGTTGCCCAAAAACTTATAATCAAACTGCTGCTGATATATTGGGTTAAAATCATGTAAGTTATTGATACTAGTATCTAATGAGTACAATGTAGTTGTTCCTTTATCTATTTCATTTTCTGTAGTATAAAGTATTTCAGAAGCATTGTACTTCATTTTGGTGCTGTCAGTTTTGCCAAAAGCAATGTAAACTGAACAAACAAAAAGTAAGAATGTGGAAATTTTGGTAGTAAGAATCACTGAATTGAATAGAGTAAATAGTTTATAGCTAATAGCTTATAGAACTAATACACAAATTTACGCATTTACTAATATACGAATCAACAAATACACGATTTTACGAAAAAGTTAATCTGCTTTAACTATTTTTTCGACCAAAATATTATCATTTACGGTGAGTTTTAGAAGGTAAATCCCCTTACCAATAATATGATTCCCTACTGGAACTATGACTTCACCATTATTGGCATTTACTTTTTCTTTGAAGATCAGGCCTCCCTTCAAATCATAAACTTCCAGAAAAGCTTCACCGATTATTTCGATTCCTTCAATATTGATATTTTCAGTAAATGGGTTTGGATAAACTTTAAAGCCAGCCATTGTTCTCTCAATATCATAAATAGAATTAACTGCATTTGTAGCATCCAAAACAAAAAGTCCGTATTGCATATCAGAAGCTAACAAGATACCTGAAGGTAAATGCGGATAAATACCCCAATTACCTTTATACAGTTTTACATAATCACTATCAGGGTAAGTTTCATAAAAACCAGTTTGAATAACATTAGTTGGATCACCCATGTAAAATATCCTAGTACCATCAAAATAATAGGAACAGTAGATATAATTTCCTTTGATGATAACATTGTGTACTATTGAATTTGTATCAACTCCGGAATTAAAAGTATCCATGAATTTTAGATCAGATGGATCAGAGACATCGTATAGTTTAAGGTCTGCGCCTAAATTTTCATCACAAAAAACATAATACTTGCTATCGCCTGACAGCCAGCCTGAATGATTATATCCTGAATCTGGATAATCAGATAAAGAACCAATATTTACATGAAGGGCTGTATCAGAAAAATCAACAATTCTTAGTCCGTCACTGCCTGCATTTAAATACGCTGTATCGTTTCTTACATAACAATCATGTACATAAGGTCCGGGATAAGCATATATAAACTCTGGCCTTTTAGGATTTTTTAATGAATAGAGATACATGGAATGCATTCCGGTTATATCTGTTACGCCACAAACATATAGTTTGGCTGTTGCCGTATCAATAAAAATGTTGTGCGACCTTTTAAATAAACTATCACTATCATAAAAAACATTAACAGAATCCGGTAAAAAACTCAGATCAGCGATTTGTAGTGTACTTGAGCCTTCATCAGAAACTATATACAAATATCCCTTATAATCATGAAAATCACGATGAACGATAATACTTCCCTGTTGAGCCCCAGGAATAAAATCAGCTTCATAAGCATTTTGCGGATCGGTTACATCAAAAATATGCGTACCGGATGTACTGCCAATGATTGCATACTCCTTTCCATTAACAACTACTCCCCAAACTTCATTGTAAACATTATCATAGAAACCCGAACCAACTAGTGATGTATCTTCCCAATGAAAAAGCAGATCGATGTTTTTGCTGTCTTGAGCAATAGTATTAGTTGTGAGTATTGCGTAATGAGTTATGAGTGCCAGTAATATTACTACTAATCGCTTCATTATAGTGATGAAATTAATTCTTTGAGAATTGTGGTCATTTTTGGTTCAGCCTCATTTGCTACTGCAATGATCTCTTCAATTTTCGCTTCCTTTAGTGTTTCCGGAAAACACTCATCAGTAATAACGGATATTGCAAAAACAGGAATTCCGGTATGATTGGCAACGATCACTTCAGGAATAGTTGACATTCCTACTACATCTGCACCGATAGTTTTAAGGAATGTATATTCTGCACGAGTTTCCAAGTTAGGACCGGGAACCCCCACATAAACACCTGTATGGACAGTTATACCATTTTGGCTGGCTATTTCATTTGCTTTATTTATCATTTCTTTGTCATAAGGATTACTCATATCAGGAAATCGAGCACCAAGTTCCTCATAGTTCTCCCCTATCAATGGATTCGTTGGAAATAGATTTATATGATCCTGAATGATCATCAATTCACCTTTTTTATAATCCGGGTTCATGCAACCGCAAGCATTAGAAATGAACAATCGCTTAATTCCCAGTTCTTTCATCACTCTAACGGGAAAAGTAACCTGTTTCATATCATATCCTTCATAGTAATGAAACCTTCCTTGCATGGCAACCACGGTCTTATCTCCTATTTTACCAAATATTAACTTACCACTATGCGATTCTACAGTAGAAACGGGGAAATTAGGTATTTCACTATAATCCAATGATGCAATTGTTTCAATTTCATCAGCCAATTTACCCAAACCTGTTCCCAAAATAATTCCAAAATCAAGTTGGGAATCAACCTTTGACCTGATGTATTCCGCAGTTACTTTTATTTGCTCAATCATTACCCTTTCCATTTAAATATTCTGCTATTAAACTCTCAAATTCAGCAGCCTTCTCGTGCAATTTAACCTTTATTGGTAAATAGAATATCTGAAAATTGTCTAATGTATCGGATATATCTGTGGCCTGAAGTCTCATAGCATCTTTTTCCGTAGTGATGATACATTTCTCCAAATTTACAATTTCCCTATAAACATCAGCTATAGAAGAAAGATCTCCATGAGTAAACTTATGATGATCACTAAATTTTTTCATAAGAACCTCCTTTGTCTTTGCTTCCAAATAATGCCTCAATGGCTGCGGATTGGCCACACCACAAAATAGCATTATGGATAAATTCTCATCAAGAGTTGGAATATGATCGGTTTTTTTCAAAACAATTTGTTAACAAGCCATATTCTATGTACGAATAAAACACTTTCTGACCTTTATGAGGTTTAAGCTTCTTTAATATATTCTCTTTTTCTTTATCTGAAATAACTTCAGGTGTTTTGGTTACAATAAGGATGTCCGCTCTTTTCTTTGCGATAAAAGGTTCACGTAAATCTCCTGCCGGCAAAAGCATTCTATTTTTGAAAAGACTGTTATAATCAATTAATAAGAGAGACAAACCTGGCTTAATTTGCCGGTGCTGGAAGGCATCATCAAGTAAAACAATATCCAAATCCGGGAATCCTTTTATGAGATTTTTTACTCCTTCAACCCTGTTTTCACAAACGGCTACTTGAATATCAGGAAATTTCTGTTTGATCTGGCAAGGTTCATCACCAATCTCAGAAGCATCAGATATATTTTCCGCTAAGAAATAACCACTTGTATTTCGCTTATACCCTCTGCTCAGTACAGCAACTTTATATTGATCTTTAAGAAGTCTGACTAAATATTCTACATGAGGGGTTTTTCCTGTACCACCTACAGCAATATTTCCAACAGAAATAATCGGAACAGAAAATGAATGAGATTTGAAAATACCTACATCATACAATACATTTCTTAAATAAATAATCAAACCATATAGAAAGGAGAAAGGGAATAGAAGTTTACGAAAAAAAGCCATTAGGAAAAATGCAGGTAACGAAGCAGTTAAATTAAGCGAATGGAGATCATAATTTCATTTTGTTCAAAGATATAACAGATGTTGGATGCTGGATGTTGGATGTTGGTATTACTTGTATTCATTATAATCAGTATTATTCATTGAAAATAAGACACTACAATCACATGAGGTCTTTAATAACTGAGACCGCCTCATAAACGTACTTGTCCTTTCGTAAGTTAACATGCCAAGCCTTAATTCTTGCGGATTTTGCTGTATCAGTTTTCAATTCAGACAAGTCAAGTTTTAAAGA
>JAESTI010000112.1 GCA_016763665.1 Bacteroidia bacterium
ATCAGAAGAGTTTTACGCCAGGATTCTGTTGATGTAAAAGCCAAAGATGGAATGGACATGGCTCTTTGCACTATTGACATAAATAAAATGGAATTTCAATATTCCGGAGCGCATAATCCTTTATATTATGTTACTAAGCACGAGTTAATTGATATTCCGGAAACCAAAACTTTTAAGATACACGAATTTGATAGTGATTATAGATTGTTGGAAGTTAAAGGAAATAAATATGGTATTGGTGGAGAAGTAATGGGTAAAGAAAGAAAATATGAAAGTCATTCTTTAAAATTTCATACTGGAGATTCGATTTATCTATTATCAGATGGTTATCAAGACCAATTTGGAGGGCCAAGAGATAAAAAATTATCACCAAGAAAACTTCGTGAGATTTTGATTCAAAATCAAAATACATCAATGGAAGATCTCAAAAACACATTGGATGAGGAAATAGAAAAGTGGAAAGCTGATTCCGAACAAACGGATGATATATTAGTAATTGGGATAAAGTTTTAATTCACCATAAAAGCTATTGCAAATATTTTAAATAATAAACATTAGCCTGATGTATCAAATTGTTTAATAAATATCTGTTAGAATTCACTTCTAACTCTTCAACTTTATATTTCTTTTTAAATTCTGTTAACATAAATTGAATATCTAAGTTTTGCATTTGAGTTTTCTCAACTTTTATAAATGACTTCAATGCTTCAGAAAAATAAGTTAAAGACTTATCATAGTCTCTAAAGTGAAGATGTACTAACCCAATTGAATTATAGATTTTTCCAACTTCAGGATGGTATGTTCCATGTGTGTCTTTAATTATTTTTAACGCTTTGAGAAAAAAGTTTAACGAAGCATCGCGGTTATCCATATACATATTAACACCTCCCATGTTGTTATATAACTGTCCAATGTAAGTGTTATTAACTCCATAAAGTTCACTCCACTTATCCAATACATTTTGATAAATAGCTAATGCTAAATTGTACTTTTTTTGATGGCTGCGGACTATCCCAATATTATGTAATGACATTAAAGAAGTTGAATGTAATGTATCATTTATAGCAAGGTATATGTTAAGTGCCTTTCGATAATATTGTAATGCATTTTCATATTCACCCAAATCATAATATACTACGCCTAAATTATTGTAACTATGCGCGGTTCTTACATGATCCTCTCCGAGCTGATTTCGTTTAATTTGTAATGCCTGTTGGTAGTACTCAATTGATTCAGCGAAATCACCGTTTTGTCTATATACAACTCCTAAATTATTATAGATCTGAGCAACTGATTGATGGTCCCTACCCCTGGCATCAATCCAAATGTTTACGCACCTTTCAAAATTCTTTACCGCTCCGGCATTATCTCCCCGACCTTGAAGCAAACATCCCAAGCTATTATACATTCTGCCAGTAAATTCATGTTCCTTGCCATAATTTTCAATACTACATTTGAACCCTTTATCTATCCATAAAGAAGCATTGTCAAACTCTTTTTGGTAAACGTAATTGTAAACAATATATGAGCACATCAGGATATACGTATCCCAATCCCGGTTTCGTTGGCTTACTTCGGAGCATTTTATCAAGTAATATGTAGAACTATCATAATGCCCTGCATAAAAGAAAGAATCTGCAATAGACGCTAATCTCTTTGCATCATTGTTAATTGGTGTAAATGAAGAAATAGAAGTTGCATATAAACTATTGGCAAAGAATAAGGCTAATATCAGAAACTTTCCAAAAATGTTCATTTAATTCCCTTTGATTAACATCTTAGATAAGTGTTTCTTAAAGTTAAGATTTTATTAACCAAAAAGAAGTCCGTCTGCTACCAAACAGACGGACAATTTAACAACCAAGTTCACCCAAAAATTGAAATGTACTATACATTAGTCTAAATACATTCCAAAATTTCAAAAATTCATAACTGACTGTTTATCAGAAAAATACAAGGAGAAGAGCACTTGGGAAAGTATCAAAATGAAACAGTTAAATAGCTTATCGCAGATAGCTACTTTAACTATTGGCTATCAGCTATCAGCTCTTTCCTTTCATCAATCCCGGCCATCTTACTTAGTTTTTCAATGGCTATGGAAATAGCATCAATCTCATTGATCCTCAGAATTAAACTTTTTGCAGTCTCCTTCATCTCACAACCACTTGGATGTGTTTGGACATATTGAAGTATGCTAGAGAAAACATCAGAATTATAATAGTCGTCATTGTTTTTAACAAAATAACAGTTCATTACTTGATTTTTTATTACGATTCTTTCAAATCCAAGTTTGGTAGCCAACCACCTCAACCTCACTGTATCAAATAACTCTTCAACTTCTATTGGCGATTTTCCAAACCTGTCTTCAATTCTCGATTTAATTTGTTTCAAACCCTCTTCATCCTTTTGAGCATTGATCTCATTATATGAATTCAATCTCTCAGAAATATTCTCAACGTACGCATCTGGAATTAAAATGGACAGATCAGTATCTATTTGGCAATCATTAACAAATTCTTTGGGTTTTTGATTTTCAAATAGGTCCTTAAATTCATCCTCTTTCAGTTCCTTTATTGCTTCATCTAAAATTTTATGATACATGTTAAAGCCCATCTCAGAGATATACCCACTTTGTTCTGCACCTAATAAATTTCCCGCTCCGCGGATGTCCATATCACGTAAAGCAACATTGAAACCACTTCCTAAATCAGTAAATTCCTCAATTGCACTAAGTCTTTTTCGTGCCTCCTGTGTTATGGTTGACAATGGCGGTGCCATCAAATAACAAAATGCTTTTCTGTTTGACCTCCCTACTCTACCTCTTAATTGATACAGATCACTTAACCCAAAATTCTGTGCATTGTTAATGATCATGGTGTTTGCATTAGGAATATCCAAACCCGATTCAACAATGGTTGTACAAAGCAATACGCCATATTCTCCACCGATAAAATCGAGCATCACTTTCTCCAGCTGCTTGTTATCCATTTGTGCATGACCAATTCCAATATGAACATCCGGGCAAATTTTTCTTAACAGTTCCGCTACATCTTCAA
>JAESTI010000113.1 GCA_016763665.1 Bacteroidia bacterium
GTATGTTCATTGAATAGGTGAAATCGTCAGGAATCTATTGATAATCAAACACTTGCCGATGTAGCTCAGTTGGCCAGAGCAGCTGACTTGTAATCAGCTGGTCGGGGGTTCGAATCCCTCCATCGGCTCTTGGACTCTTTGTTCTTATTTAAGATTGAGAATTGAGCCGAAATTAATGGAATAATAGATATGCTTTTTATAAGCATGGGGAGATTCCAGAGTGGCCAAATGGGACAGACTGTAAATCTGTTGGCTCATGCCTTCGTAGGTTCGAATCCTGCTCTCCCCACGTGTTGATTTATGATAAGCCAACTTGGTAATATTAAATTACGGTAAATATTAAACTGACGTCAAAATATAAAAATGCTAAAGAAGCGGGAGTAGCTCAGCTGGCTAGAGCATCAGCCTTCCAAGCTGAGGGTCGCGAGTTCGAATCTCGTTTCCCGCTCTCTTAAATACATATGGCGATTTGTAATTGATAAATAAACAATCAAAATAAATTGCCAATGTAGCTCAGGCGGTTAGAGTACATCCTTGGTAAGGATGAGGTCACGGGTTCGACTCCCGTCATTGGCTCATTGAATAAAAAATTGTTACTAATAAATTTAATATATAAAATCAAATAATTTTCAACTATGGCAAAAGAAAAATTCCAACGTACTAAGCCACACGTTAATATTGGAACTATAGGGCACGTAGATCATGGAAAAACTACGCTAACTGCTGCAATTACTGCGGTTCTTGGTAAAAAAGGACTAGCAGAAAACAGGTCATTTGACTCTATTGACAATGCTCCTGAAGAAAAAGAAAGAGGTATTACAATAAATACTTCTCACGTTGAGTACGAAACTGAGAACAGACACTATGCTCACGTTGACTGTCCTGGTCACGCTGACTATGTAAAAAATATGGTGACTGGTGCTGCTCAGATGGATGGAGCTATTCTTGTTGTTGCTGCTACTGATGGCCCTATGCCTCAAACACGTGAGCACATTCTTCTTGCCCGTCAGGTTGGTGTACCTAGCCTCGTTATTTTTATGAACAAGGTAGACATGGTAGATGATCCTGAATTACTTGAATTAGTTGAAATGGAAATCAGAGAATTGCTTACATTCTATGAATATGATGGGGATAATATCCCTATTATTCAGGGATCGGCTCTTGGAGGATTAAATGGAGAAGACAAATGGGTAACTGCAATTGAAGAATTAATGACTGCTGTGGATGAGCATATCCCAGTACCAGAAAGAGCAAAAGACAAACCTTTTCTTATGCCAGTTGAAGATGTATTCTCAATAACAGGTAGAGGAACAGTAGCAACAGGTAGAATTGAAAGAGGAACTTGTAATATAAATGAAGGGGTTGACATTATTGGAATGGGAGCTGAAGAACTAAAATCTACCATTACAGGTGTGGAAATGTTCAGAAAACTTCTTGATAGTGGAGAAGCAGGCGACAATGTTGGACTTTTATTGAGAGGTATAGAAAAAGAAGACATCAAAAGAGGCATGGTGGTAGTTGCTCCTGGTTCAGTTACTCCTCATATGGAATTTAAAGCTGAAATTTATGTATTGAATAAAGAAGAAGGTGGAAGACACACTCCTTTCTTTAAAAATTACAGGCCACAGTTTTATTTCAGAACAACTGACGTAACTGGAGAGATTACTTTACCAGAAGGTGTTGAAATGGTTATGCCTGGTGATAATGTTAGCATTGACGTTAAATTGATTGTACCTATTGCAATGGAAAAAGGATTAAGATTTGCGATTAGAGAAGGTGGAAAGACTGTAGGTGCTGGTCAGGTAACTGATATTGTTAGCTAAAACAAGTTAAAGTACGGGTGTAGCTCAGCTGGTAGAGCAGTGGTCTCCAAAACCAAAGGTCGAGAGTTCGAATCTTTCCACCCGTGCTAAGACACTTATTTAACTTAACCATATAAAAGCGAAAGCGTTTTGATGGAGAAAGTAAAATTATATTTAAAAGAGTCAGCTAACGAACTGCTCTACAAAGTAACTTGGCCAACTTGGGAAGAATTACAAAGTAGCGCAATCGTTGTACTGATCGCATCTATGATAATTGCTTTGATTATTTATGTTATGGATGCAGGAGCTGGAAATGCTTTAGGTTTATTTTATGAAATGCTCTCTTAATCATGAATACGAATATGGAAGATCAATATAAATGGTACGCTGTTAGAATTCTTAGTGGTAAGGAAAAGAAGATCAAGGAGCATCTTGAATCCGAGGTAGATAGATTGGGATTATCTAAATACGTAAAGCAAGTACTTATCCCTACTGAAAAAGTATTCCAGATGAGGAATGGTAAAAAAATAACTAAAGAGAGAAATTTCTTTCCAGGTTATATTTTGGTAGAAGCAGCATTGGTTGGAGAAGTTGAACACGCAATAAAGAACGTCAACGGAATCATTGGATTTCTTGGTAATAGAGAAACTCCTGAACCTTTAAGACAATCTGAGATAAATAGAATTCTAGGAAAAGTTGATGAATTAGCGGAGCAAGGTGAAATACCCACAGTTCCTTTTTTGGTTGGAGAATCTGTTAAAGTTACAGATGGACCATTCAATAATTTCTCAGGAGTAATTGAAGAAATTCATGAAGAAAAGAAAAAACTTAAGGTAATGGTTAAGATCTTCGGACGAAGAACTCCTTTAGAATTGAATTATATGCAAGTTGAAAAAGACGTTTAATAAATAGTTTTAGACATGGCGAAACAAATTAGCGGTTACATTAAGTTACAAATAAGAGGTGGTCAGGCCAACCCTGCTCCACCGGTAGGACCAGCTTTAGGTGCTAAAGGAGTAAACATCATGGATTTTTGCAAACAATTTAATGCAAAAACTCAGGATTCTCCTGGTAAAGTGCTTCCTGTTGTAATTACTGTTTATGGTGATAAATCTTTTGAGTTTGTAATTAAGACTCCCCCTGCAGCATCTCAATTATTGGAGATGGCAAAATTAAAGAAAGGTTCCGCAGAACCTAACAGAGATAAGGTAGGAAAAGTAACCTGGGATCAAGTAAGAACAATTGCTGAAGGCAAAATGCCTGATTTAAATGCATTTACTGTTGAATCGGGAATGAGGATAGTAGCAGGAACTGCCAGAAGTATGGGTATCGTAGTTTTGGGTAAAGCTCCATGGCAAAATAATTAGTAGGACAAACAAATATTTATCAGAAATGGCAAAAGTTTCTAAAAACAGAAAGCAAGCGTTGGAAAAAGTGGAGGCAGATAAGAATTATTTGCTAAAAGATGCTATAGATATTGTTAAAGATACTACAAAAACAAAATTTGACGCTTCTGTCGATGTTGCAATTAAATTAGGGATTGACCCAAGGCAATCAACACAAATGGTTCGCGGAACAGTTGCATTGCCACATGGTACTGGAAAAGATGTTAATGTATTAGTGCTTTGCAATCCGGAGAATGAAGAGGAAGCAAAAAAAGCTGGGGCAGACCATGTAGGTTTAGATGAATATGTACAAAAAATCTCAAAAGGATGGACTGATATAGATGTCGTAATAACAACTCCTCAGGTTATGCCTAAAATTGCAAAGCTTGGAAAAGTATTAGGACCAAGAGGCTTAATGCCAAACCCTAAATCAGGAACAGTTACAACTGAAATTGAAAAAACAGTTAAAGCCGTAAAAGCAGGTAAAATTGACTTTAAGGTAGATAAATATGGTATTATCCATTCATCTGTTGGAAAAGTATCTTTTGAAAGCAACCAGTTGGTAGAAAATATCAGCGAATTACTTCAAACAGTAACAAAACTTAAACCTACATCATCAAAAGGCATTTACCTAAAAAGTATTAGTGTATCAAGCACTATGGGAATTGGAATTCCTATAGAAACTAAAGAATTTGCATAGATATCACAAAAACAAAATAAAATGAATAAGGAAGAAAAAGTTGCATTTGTAGATAGTCTATCTGAAAAATTAAATAATATTAATTATCTATACTTAGCAGACACTTCAGGTTTAAGTGCCGAGAAAGATAGTAAACTAAGAAGACTTTGTTTTGAGAATGGAGTTAAACTTCAAGTAGTGAAGAATATTCTTTTAAAGAAAGCCATGAATAAATCCGAAAAGAATTTCGGTGAAATGGAAGATATCTTAACAGGCCCAACTGCCATGATGACATCAGATTCTATTAATGCTGCTGCTGCAATCATCAAAAAGTTTAGAAAAGAAAACGACAAGCCGATTTTAAAAGGCGCTTTCATTGACAATGGTATATTTATTGGAGACCAAGAGCTTGATTCATTAGCAAAACTTAAATCTAAGGAAGAATTAATAGCAGAGGTAATTGCAATACTTCAATCTCCAATCAAGAATGTTATTGGCTCATTACAATCAGCAGAAAACAA
>JAESTI010000114.1 GCA_016763665.1 Bacteroidia bacterium
AAGATGAAACTTCGGTCGCATATCAATAGCAGAAGACAAGTACTCATCACCTTCTAAAATAATTAGTGGAGCCTCATCCGTCAATTTAACCATTGTATCAAAACCTTCTAATTGCGAACCAACCAGATAATCAAAGTCCCGATCTAAACTCTTTAACACATGCATGATCATTGCAGTAATTGAAGTTTTCCCATGACTACCTCCTATTACGACTCGTTTTTTATTCCTGGATTGCTCATAAACATATTCCGGAAAGGAGTAAACGGTGATTCCCAATTTCTGAGCTTTTTTCAATTCAGGATTGTCCTTTCGAGCATGCATTCCAAGTATTACTGCATCAAGGTCAGAAGTAATATTGTCTTCATCCCAACCGATTTTTTTGGGTAAAATACCATGTAGCTCTAATCTGCTTTTAGCCGGTTCAAATATTTCGTCATCAGAACCAGTAACTTCATAGCCCTTGTTCTTTAAACAAATAGCCATATTGTGCATTACAGCTCCACCGGTAGCTATTAAGTGTATTTTCATAATGATGTGATACTAATTATAAATACCAATATGCGAATTGTACTAATGATACCAATATTATACTAATATACGAATGGCTTTAATGCTTTTTTCAAGAGCAAAGTAATACATTCATTAGTATATTTGCAGCATGATTAGTATCATTCGCATGAATTAGTATGTTCGCAACAAAGTTTTTCGACACATGGAAATCACAGAAATGACCGACAAATCAACAACTGAAGCAGCAATTCAGTTAGAGAACCAATACGGAGCACATAATTATCATCCACTACCGGTAGTATTGGAAAAAGGAGAAGGTGTGTACGTTTGGGATGTAGAAGGAAAACGGTACTTTGATTTTTTATCTGCATATTCTGCATTAAACCAAGGCCATTCTCATCCAAGAATAATCGATGCATTAATTGAACAATCCAAGCAACTGACGTTAACATCCAGAGCTTTTCACAATAATGTATTAGGAGAATATGAGAAGTATATGTCTGAATATTTTGGGTTTGACAAAATACTTCCAATGAACACAGGAGTTGAAGGAGTAGAAACAGGCATTAAACTCTGCAGAAAGTGGGGATATAAGAAAAAAGGAATAGCTGAGAATCAGGCAAAAATAATTGTTTGCGAAAACAATTTTCATGGAAGAACCTTGGGAGTTATCTCCGCATCAACCGATCCTGATGCAAGAAATGATTTTGGACCATACTTACCTGGGTTTGTTACAATACCTTACAATGACCTGGGAGCTTTAGAAGCGATGTTGAAATCGGAAAACGTTGCTGGATTTTTGGTGGAGCCCATTCAAGGTGAGGCTGGAGTTTTTGTTCCTGATGAAGGGTATCTCGCGAAAGCAAGGGAATTATGTAAGGAGGCAAATGTTCTTTTCATTGCTGATGAAGTTCAAACGGGTATAGCCAGAACAGGTCAACTTTTGGCATGTGATCATGAAAGTGTTCGCCCTGATATTTTGATCTTAGGAAAAGCATTATCGGGAGGAACATATCCTGTATCAGCGGTTATGGCTGATGATGAAATTATGCTTTGTATTCAACCCAACGAACATGGCTCAACATTTGGAGGCAATCCGGTTGCCTGCAAAGTTGCAATAGCAGCCCTGGAGGTAGTAAGAGATGAGGGGTTAGCTGAGAACGCTGAAAAAACAGGAAAGATATTAAGAGAAAGACTATCCAACATTAATTCTGCTCTCATCACTATAGTGAGAGGAAAAGGATTACTTAATGCCATCGTTGTAAAGGAAGATGCTTCAATCGAAGCATGGGATATTTGTTTAAAATTAAAGGAAAATGGCTTGTTAGCGAAACCAACTCATGGACATATTATTCGCTTTGCACCACCATTGATCATTACAGAGGACCAAATTCATGAGTGCTGCGATACTATTGAAAAGGTTTTCAGCGAATTGTGATGGTCTAGACTTCGACTCCGCTACCATTGACGTATTTTGACAAATTGCTGCATATCAAATAATTAGCCATTAATGATAATTTTGTTCGTAGTATGAGGTTTTTTACATCCCCCTTTCCTCCACTACAGGCAACCGCACTCCCCCTTCTCTCTCCCACAACCCAACGCTGCAAGGGGGACTCTATAACTACTTTATGATAATGTCATGCTTTTTATGAAATAAATTACTCCTCAGCCTGATTAACAGTTCATAAGTTTGACAAAAAAAGGATAGTAATAATCTGTTTCTAAACATTGAAACGGAAGTGAACAACATCTCCGTCTTCCATTACATATTCCTTACCTTCCATAGCAAGTTTTCCTGCCTCTTTGCAAGCCAGTTCAGATCCTAATGACTCATAATCTTTAAACTTAATGATCTCTGCTTTGATAAACCCTTTTTCAAAATCAGTATGAATAACGCCTGCAGCTTGAGGTGCTTTTGATCCTCTGCGAATAGTCCATGCTCTAACTTCTTTTTCACCGGCAGTAAAAAAGGTCTCTAATGTTAATAGTCGATATGATGCTTTGATCAGTCTATCCAATCCGGACTGTTCCAGTCCCAGATCATCCAAAAATGCTTTCTTATCCTCTGAATTATCTAATTCTGCAATATCCGCTTCAATAGCTGCAGAAACGATCAACAAATCTGCATCTTCTCCTTGAATTGCTTGCCTCAGTTTTTCTACATATTCGTTTCCGTCTGTTGCTGAAGCTTCATCAACATTAGCGACATAAAGAGTTGGCTTATTGGTTAGAAAGAACAGATTCGTATAAAGTTCTTTATCTTCTTTACTCAAGTTTATTGTTCTTATTGATTTTCCTTGCTCTAAATGTTCTCTGCAAGCAATTAAAACATCGTGAGTCTTTTTCGTTTCTTTATCTCCCGATTTGGCTATTTTCTCAGCTGTCCTAATTTTCTTTTCCACAGTCTCGAGATCTTTTAACTGAAGTTCGCTGTCAATAATTTCCTTATCCCGAACAGGATCAATACTGCCATCAACATGAACAACATTGGCATCATCAAAACACCTGACAACATGTATTATAGCATCAGTTTCCCGAATATTCCCCAAGAATTGATTTCCCAAGCCTTCTCCTTTGCTTGCCCCCTTTACCAAGCCGGCTATATCAACTATCTCAATGGTGTTGGGTACTAATTTTTCAGGTTTAACCAGATTTTGGAGCACAGTCAGTCTTTCATCGGGAACTGTTATCATTCCCACATTGGGTTCAATTGTGCAAAAAGGAAAGTTAGCAGCTTGTGCTTTTGCGTTGGTCAATGAATTAAACAGAGTTGATTTACCTACATTCGGCAATCCTACAATTCCACATTTTAGTGACATACTTTTTTATTAACGATTTACAATTTTAAATTTACGATTTTACTGCTCAACCTATTGGTTGTGACTTGCTTAGACGTCTTTAGTGAGTTTTTGGACGATCTTATAGCTATTAAAAAATTCCTTAGCCGTAACTCTCATTATTGTATAAGCTGGTATCGCAATGAACATTCCTACTGCCCCACCTAATTTTGCTCCTACTAAAACCACCAGGAATATTTCCAATGGATGGGCAAATACACTTCTTGCAAAAATAATGGGTTGAAAGATCAAATTGTCTAACAATTGAATGATTGCAAAGACGAGTAATATTTTGGTTACTTCCATGTATATGGAACTTGTTGCAATTACATCTAAATTTGTTGTGACACCAACTACAACCCCAAATACTATTCCCAATAAGGGGCCTAAATATGGGATCACATTGATCAGTCCTGCAAAAACTCCTATCACTAAAGCATTCTGAAAGCCTAAAATAGAAATACCTATGGTTATCAAAATCGTCATTAAAGTTGACTGGGCAAGCACACCAATAAAATACCTTGAAAGCAAATATTCAATTCTATCAAAAGAACTATTTATTTCCTGGTACTGGTCATCCGGAAAAAAATCGATAACAGTTTTCTTAAATAAATGCTCCTCACGAAGCATAAAGAATGTCATAAAAAAGATCGCAAAAATAGCGAATAGCACATCTCCTGTTACTGCAACAATAGAATTAAGGATCTTTGGAATATTAGCTACACTCAAAACAGAAGCTATTCTTTCCTTAATAGCATCCATTATAAAACCCTTATTCTGGGTTGTATATTGATTATCAACTAAAAAAATCTCGAGTTCATTAATTTGTTCACCAAAAGTCTTAACTACTCTGTCAGGGTTTATGGCCTGTAGTAATTCTACTTCTTTCAATAGAATGGGCATGAAAAGTGCGAATCCTGCAGCTAATACTCCAAATAAAATTCCAAACGACATTATTGCTGCTAACCATCTTGGAATTGTTTTTCCTTTGATCTTAATTCTCAGAAATATATTAACAACAGGGTTTAATATATAGGATAAAACTGCCGCTACCAATAAATAGATCAGTACAGATAAAAAATACCAAGCTAAAAAGCCCAATGTTCCAACTATTAAAATAATCCAAAGTATGCGACTGTATGTAAAAGAATTATTCACTATTCTGTTAAAAATTTAACTGGCAAAGGTAGTAAAATTGGTTGATTCGTATATTCGTTATGCGTATATTCGTAAATACCATTGAATAGTTATAACAAATTACTTTCCCTATATGGAAAAAGCAAATAAAGTGTTATATTTGCACCTCTTTTAACAAAAGGTTAAGATCATGGGAAAAGAAGATTTGATTAAATTAGTAGAATCCGAAACATTAGAGGGTAAAGAATTTCCTGAATTTCACTCTGGGGATACTATTGCTGTACACTACAAGATAAAGGAAGGAAACAAGGAGAGAGTTCAGATATTTCAAGGAATTGTTATCCAAAGAAAAGGAAACGGATCTAATCAAACATTTACTGTTAGAAAAATATCCAATAGTATTGGAGTAGAAAGGATTTTTCCATTATTTTCTCCAAACATTGATAAAATAGAAGTGAAAAGAAAAGGGAAAGTAAGAAGAGCTAGAATTTTCTATATGAGAGAG
The DNA here is from genome assembly GCA_016763665.1 of Bacteroidia bacterium. The sequence continues at coordinate 4,993 of JAESTI010000114.1, forward strand.
CTATCTGGCAAGAAAGCTAGAGTGAAAGAAAAAAGAGTTTAATTACTTCATTAAAAAATAAAAAGCGTTTCGAATTTTCGGAGCGCTTTTTTTATTTATCAATAATTACAAATTCTGTTCTGCGGTTTTCCATTCTTCCTTTCACCGTTTCATTAGACGCTACAGGTTTTGTTTCTCCAAAACCTTTATAGGTTAATCGTTTTTCATTGATTCCGTTCCTTACAAGTGCTTCCAGAACCGACCTTGCCCGATTTTCAGATAAGATCATATTAACTTCATCATCACCAATATCATCTGTGTGACCATGTATGTCTATCCTGATTCTAGGATGAGAT
>JAESTI010000115.1 GCA_016763665.1 Bacteroidia bacterium
TTCAACATATAACCCACCTATATTTAAATTGGCTAGAGCAATACCTTCTTTATCATTGAGTTCATTCGCAATTTCCAAGGAAGAAGTATAGCTCTCCAAAGCCATATCATAATTGCCTTGATGCAATAATATGTTGCCTATATTAGTATAGGAACCAGATATTCCCCTTTTGTAATCTATTTCTTTTCTTAAACTTAATGCAATTTCATAACTCTCTAATGCCTTTTCAAATTTACTGTCTGAAGTATTTATTTCCCCTGCTAAAAGAGCCAATTCACCTTGCTTTCTATAAACAATTCCAATATTTTCGTAAGAATCTGCGATATTCCTTTTATCACCTGTTTCCTTATCTATTTTCAATGCTGTAAAATAATTTTCTAACGCATCATCATAATTACCTTGGTCCTTATAGATGTTTCCAATATTAATACAAGAAGCAGCAATACCGTTCTTATCTCCGATATCCTCTTTTATCTTTAGTGAAATAAGATGGTTACTTAACGCTTGAGAAAGGTTGCCTTGGATCTTATATATAAGACCAATATTATTATATGATGCCGCAATAAGTTTTTGATCCCCTATTTCCTTTCTAATTTTTAAAGAAGTTAAATAACTTTTTAATGCATTACCATAATCCCCTAGAAAATAAAAAACTGCACCAATGTTATTATAACCAAAAGCCAACCCTCTTTTGTTGTTAGTGTTTTCTGATAGTTCAATAGCTTTATACCCATAAGAAAAAGCACTATCATAATTAAAATTCCAATAGTGCTTACATAGTGTATTAAGCAGGTTTAATTGGGTGGTATCATTGTTAACCTCTTTCAATTGTTTTTTCAAACTATCAATCTTACTTTGACTTTGCGAAAAAGAATGCACCGCTAAAAGGCAAAAGAAGCATAGAAAGAATAAGAAAAGATAACGTCTCATTTTTAGAGATTAACTCTATAAATATCTATAAAAAAGAATGGAAAGACAAATTGTATAGTGCTGTTGGGGCTATCTCAAAAGTCAAAAATTCCTGTCATTCTGAACGATAGTGAAGAATCTTGTTTCTTAATTACCAATATGTTACGAGATCCTTCACTATCGTTCAGGATGACATTTAATGGGGTTTTGAGACAGCCTCAAAGCTTTATACCTTAATACCCAACATGATCACATCATCCAGTTGTTTTTCACTACCCATCCATTTGTTGAACCGGTCATTGAAAACATCTTTTAACTCATCCATGGATTTGTTTTTATTCTCTTTGATTATTTCTTTAACCTGACCATTTTGAAACCTCCTACCTTTTGGCCCACCAATTTGATCTATCAAACCATCAGAATAAAAGTAAATAGAATCACCTTTTTCAAGCTGCAGTCTATGATGCTTAAACTTGATCTCTTTACCTCTACTTGAATATTGCAATCCTCCTACAGGAAATCTATCTCCTCTTATTTCTTCAATCTCACCGTTGTGTAACCATAACAAAGACCGATGTGCCCCCGCATAATACACTTCGCGTGTTTCTTTATTTATAGCACATAAAGCTATATCCATTCCATCTTGGGATTCTAAATTTTCTTCTTGTCTTAATGTTTGCTTGATCCCTTCATGTAGTTGCTCCAGAACTTTTGCAGGATCATGTATTTTTTTCCCGCCAACTATGTCATTCAATAAAAAGTAACCAATCATACTCATCATAGCACCCGGAACTCCATGACCTGTACAGTCAACAGCAGCAGCAAAAAAATTATTTTCATTTTTCAGTACCCATGGGAAATCCCCACTCACCGCTTCTTTGGCTTTATAGAAAATAAATGATTCTGGAAATTCCTTCTGCAAGTGTTTTTGAGTTGGCATAATTGTTTCCTGAATCCTTTGAGCATAATTTAAACTTTCTGAGATGCTTCTGTTCTTTTTTGCAAGCTCTAAATTTATTTGCCCTAATTGGTTATTGAATTTTTCCAACTCCTCATTTTTTATTACTATTTCTTGAGTCCTTTCATATACTACGCTTCTCAATCTTTTTTTGGCAGCCAACAATCTCCTTGTACTAATCCGTACAGAAAGATACATCAATATTGTAAACAGTAATGAATATGCCAGATAGGCCCATCCAGTTCGATACCATGGAGGTAATATATGGAATTCGCATGTTGCCAATTTCCCTTCATGACCATAAATATTCTTTGATTTGACATGAAAAATATATTTCCCCTCAGAAAGATTTGTGTATTCTTTATAGGTTGCTTCTTCCCAATCAGACCAATTTCCAGTAAACCCTTCCAGTTTATATTTAAATTTATTTCCTTCCTCATACATAAAATTTGAAGCCGAATATTCAATTCTTATCGCTTTCTGAGAATAGTTAATCTTCCGGCTCAAATTATGGGATTGTGCTACCGATAATGTTTCATTCATTCTATAATAAGCCCCTCCAAATACCACATCATCATCAATAATTACATTTCTGATCAATGTGCTGAATTCAACCTCCTTTTTCATGGAAGCATTTGTATTTATACACATCAACTCATCGTTGATCCCTACCCATAGTATATCGTTATTTTCCAGATACAAGTAATCAATAAACTCGTTTTTGGCTCTTAAATCAGGAAAATCTTGCCATACAAACACTCCTTCATTATTTTTACCTACGAACACACTTTTCCCATCAGACAAAGCAATATTACCATTAGCATTCTGTGTGAAGTGAGTAAAAGTTGGAATGTGACCTTCGGAAAATGAAAATACAAAGGATGTATCTTTCGTAAAAATTATTTTTAAATTATCCCCTTTAGCGTTGTTCTTAATCGCCACCTTATAGAACCCATCATTAGTACCAATCAATATTTTATTACCAAATTTAAAAATAGTCTTTTCCCCATCTGGTATAACATCAGGAGTATTATAATAGGTGATTTTTGGAGATGCTTGTTCAGGGCTTAGTTTATTTTCATAGTAATCCTTATTTTCAAAATTAACATGAATAACTCCACTATATTTGGTACCTAACCACAATGCACCGCTTGAATCTTCAGCCATGCTTCTAATTTCATCATTTAATTGAAGGATCCGCTGTTCCTTGATCCAGGTATTATTTTTCCATAATAATGAGGTCAAACCATAGTTAGTTACTCCCAGATATATGCGATTTTTATTGACATTACTTTGAACCAATGATCTACATCCAAAATCATTCAATTGCTTGATTTCTTCATCACTAACTTCGAAAACTCCATCATTGGTACTTACTATAAGCCTGTCATTTAATGGAAGTAATTTCCATGCCTTAAATCCTAAAGCTTCAATTTTAACAAATTGGCCTACTCTACTTACTTCAGATATTTCAGTATTGTCTAAGTAATAAACACCTTTAGTAGTTCCAACATAGAGGATACCATTAAATCTTGAAATGCTCTGAATAGACCCATCAAGCTTGTTTTGCTTACCCAGATACAAGGTAGGCGTGGATAGATCCAATTTTGAAACCCCATTGTCATGGGCTATCCATAACTGATGTTGTTTATCCTGATATAAGCTCCATACATTATCATCCCTTAGTCCCTTAGTTTTATTGATAATGTTTACCACTGTTCCAGCGGAATCAATTATAACAACTCCACCCTGTAAAGTTCCAAAAGCAAATTGATCATTACCTAGTTCTTCACCACAGTATATTTTATTCTTTAGTAGGTATTTATCCGCTTTTGTACTAAATTCTGTAATGTTTACCTTTAATGGATCTGTGAAATCCATTATAAACAAACCCTCATTTCGTGTACCCAGCAACATCTTGTTATCAGAATATGGCAGAATAGAATAAACTGGTTCACTGCCAAGTTTCTCAGTACCCTGAATTATTTTTATTGAATCTTCCTGCAATTTTAGCAGTCCATAATTGCGCTGTTGAGTTATAAGGGAATTATTGGCAACAATAGTGGTGAAAAAAGAAGACTTGGGATATGGTTTATGGATTTGCATTTCGGATCCATCCCATGCAAACAAATACTCATTAGTTCTAGAAAACACACAATTATCAAGAATAACGATTTTCCATATATCTGCAAATTCTATTGAAGAGTCAATTTTACTCTTTAAGGAAATGTATTTCAGGTTAAATAATGAATCTTCTCCTAAATAGCCTAATTCCTCAACACCACCCACGAAAATTCTACCTGTACTATCTACAGCCAACGATCTGACGGTTGAACAATTTGCTAGAGGAATTGTTCTCCAATTGGCACCATCATATTCCAATACACCATAGGCATTACCGAAATACATAATGCCTCTTTTGTCTTGTACTATTGTCCAGTTTTGATTTTCGCCTTCATAGTCTTTTGGTAAATAATTTCTTAGAAAAGGAGTTCCAACCTGACTGTGCAGTTCTTGGGTAGCACATACAGTTATGATAAGCAAAAGAAAGATTATATATTTAGAATTAATCTTCATTATCATTGAATAACAATGAGTGGTTGTCGTAAATATACCTGTTACTGATTAAAAGCCGAACTAATTAAAGTCAGATTGAGCGGAGTCGAAATCTGGTCGGTCGATGTTTCGACTCCGCTCAACATGACCTTAGTTTTTAGTAATAATAATTCAATTGGTCATCGGGTCAAATATTAATATTTAGTAAGTCTGATGCTTTAGACTTTAATACCCATCATTATAACATCATCCAGTTGGTTTTCGCTACCCATCCATTTCTTGAACCTTTCATTGATAATACTATTTAACTCAACCATGGGTTTATCTATATTCTCTAAGATTATTTCTTTTACCTGATTATTTTGAAATCTTCTGCCCTTTGGGCCACCAATCTGGTCTATCAATCCATCTGAATAAAAATAAATGGAATCTCCCTTTTCTAATTGCAGCTTATGACTCTTGAATTTGATCTCTTTTCCTCTGTTTGAATACTGTAATCCCCCTACCGGAAATCTATTTCCCCTTATTTCTTCTATTTCGCCATTATGTAAATATAATAAAGATCGGTGTGCGCCCGCATAATGTACTTCTCGTTTTTCTTTATTTATAGCACATAAAGCAATGTCCATTCCATCTTTTGATTCAAGATTTTCTTCTTGTCTCAAAGTTTGTATTATTCCTTCATGTAGATAGTCCAAAATTATTGCAGGATCATGGATTTTTCTTCCCCCAACTATATCATTCATTAAGAAGTAACCTATCATGCTCATCATGGCGCCCGGAACTCCATGACCAGTACAGTCAATTGCAGCAGCAAAAAAGTTATTTTCATTACTCAGCACCCAAGGAAAATCACCACTTACCACATCTTTGGCTTTATAAAAAATGAATGATTCAGGAAATACCTCTTGCAGGTGTTTTTGTGTTGGCATGATGGTTTCCTGAATTCTCTGTGCATAATTGATGCTCTCAGCAATACTCTTGTTCTTTTTCCCAAGTTCCACGTTAATATGTTCTAACTGATCATTGGTTTGTTCTAATTCTGTATTGGCTTCCTTTTTAAATTTCAATTGTGAATGCACTACATATATCAGTGATATCAGCAATCCAAGTATAAAGACAATTCCTAATATCAAAAACCATTGCTTTTTAATTTGATCTTCTTGTTGTTGTGCTTGTAAAACCTGCAACTCGTTGTCTTTGGTCAACATTTGAATTTCTTTCTCTTTCTTTTCACTCTCGTACTTAGCCTGCATTTCATTCATGCTCTTGGCACTTTGTTCGTTGAAAATGGAATCTTTTAATGCTGAATAGAGTTGGTGGTAGTTGTAAGCTTCTTGATATTGATACAATTTTGAATAAACATCGGAAAGAGCACGATACACCCTAATTATTCTATCCTTTGCACCAATTTCCTTTGTCAAACTCAAGCTTTTATGTAAGAATATTGTTGCCTTTTTAAAATTATGGAGTTCAACATATAACCCACCTATATTTAAATTGGCTAGAGCAATACCTTCTTTATCATTGAGTTCATTCGCAATTTCCAAGGAAGAAGTATAGCTCTCCAA
>JAESTI010000007.1 GCA_016763665.1 Bacteroidia bacterium
GTTGTCAATTTCTTAGCCCATTTTTGTTCATCTGGGTCAATATCATTGTCCGCACCTGCTATTAGTATAGTAATCAACACTGGAGTATTAATCATTAAGTCAATTTCTTGTTGCGACAAATCTTTAAATTGATCATCCATAATTTGTGGTTTGTGAATAATTCTTAATTAATAGAATGCAAAGTTAGTAATTTTATCAATCGTAAAAACAAATGAGTTATTTTTTTTGGTTAAGGAACAATAACAGTAAGAGATGCGGGGTTGGTTGATATTTCCAATGTGCTATCCATTTCAAACGGCTCTCCATCCAGTTGAACTATTCCAGAATTTTCTCGGTGGATCATTAAATTATGACTTTGAAAGCTTTCATAAAACGGGAACTTTTCTATTGATTTATTAAAAAGTCTATAAACGGCCTCAGGTATTCGCCAGAGTGGAAATTTCTTAATAATACAGATATCTAACAGCTTATCCTGAATATCAGCACTAGGGGCAATATATGCATTGTTTCCAAATTGACTTGAATTAGCAAAGCAGATCATATTTGCAATTACTTTGTTTTCTTGATCCCAAGACTTAATAAGGTATGTTTCAGGTTTATATTTTAACAATTCTTTAATAACTAATCGGGCATAATTCATAAATCCTCTTTTATGATCTTTATTATTAAATAAATTACCAATATGAGCGTCAAAGCCTATACCTGCCACATTTAAAAAATATTGACCGTTAACAGTTCCTGTATCTATTGCTTCAATATTTCCATTATTAATGGTTTTGATGGCTTCTCTTATGATAAGTGGTATTTTGAAATGCCTGGCAAAGCCATTTCCAGACCCTGTTGGGATAATTCCTAAAGTAGCATTGGTATTAATGAGGTTTTTACCGACTTTGTTTACAGTGCCATCTCCACCTATAGCCACAATTATATTGAAGTCGTCTTCAACAGCACTTTGAGCAATTTCTTCCGCATGTCCGGCATGTTTGGTAAACCTAATGTGAAATTCAAATTTTTCTTTGTCAAGAGTAGTTTTAATAATACTCTCGATGTTTTTAGGTAAAGAATTATTACCAGAATGAGGATTTATTATAAAAAGTAATTTTTTGCTCATTTATTTTTATGAGTTTTGAACTACCAATGATATGAATAAATTTGGAATAGATTTAAATTTCTAATGAACAAGAAATAGGTTGAATAGGAAATTATCAAAAATTATTTTCTGGCTCCTTTTTTCAATGATGGGGTTGATTACTGCTGGGTTGCTTTTTGGAAGCTTTATATCATTTGTAGAAATCAAGTCATATCTGGATAATTTATCCTATGATGGTAATGTAGAAAGCTTCACTCCAGTAATGTGGCAAGAAATTCAATTCAAGACAAGATGGGTTTCTATAGGTTTTATACTTGCTGCAATTGCCTTTTTTTTGTTCAGGAAAAATGTCATTATTTGGAATGAATGGCTGATAAATGAACTGAAGTTATGTTACGCAGTTAATAGACAGAATCTTCTTGCTTTTTTCAGAAAAGAAAATGTATTTCATGTTTGTTTATTGATGGGAATAATATTGTCTGGAGTTTATATAAGATTATATTATTTAGCATCTCCAATTAAATATGATGAGGCTTTCACATACTTATACTATGCTTCCCAGCCACTTTTGACCATTATATCAAATTATTCTTATCCAAATAATCATATTTTTCATACGATATTGGCACATTTTAGCACTTCCATTTTTGGAGGAGACGAATGGGCTATAAGACTTCCTGCATTTTTTGGAGGAATATTGATTATACCTCTTATATACATTTTCATTAGAAGAATAGGGAATAAAAACGCTGCTTTACTGGCTGCTACATTGTGTGCATACTCATTTTATCTTGTTGAGTTCTCTGTTAAAGCCAGGGGCTATACCATTATAACATCATTTTTTTTGATCCAGCTAATTTTGGCTGATTTATTAAATAAGAGATCTGATAGATTTATTTGGTTGATTTTCTGTATTGTATCTGCACTGGGATTCTGGGTAATTCCAGTAATGATCTTTCCGTTTGGAGTAGTTTGTTTATGGGTATTATTCAGCATTGTATTTAGCAAAAATCAGAAATCAAAGCGGACATCTTTAAAAAGTTTAGTCGGGAGTATTGTTATAGTTATCCTGTTGACAATCTTATTATACATGCCTGTTATAATAGTTTCAGGAGTAGCTCCTTTGATTGATAATGCTTATGTAGTTTCATCGTCAACAACAACTATGTTTATCAATAAAATAAGCGAAACATCAGTTAATATATGGGAGGTTTGGAATAAAGGATTTTCTCAAATTATACAATGGTTGATGTTGATAGGATTTGGTGTTACATTATATATAAAAAAGGAGCTGAGAATCTTTTTATTTGCTATAATATTATCTTCCAGCTTATTAATACTGTTGAAATTTGTCATGCCGCCATCAAGAGTATGGCTATTCTTGCTGCCTATTTATTTTGGCCTGTGTTCAATTGGCATAGAGGGAATACTATCTAGATTATCCAGAAAGTTTAAAACAATAGTGGTTGTTTCAATATCTACCATATGTCTATTGATTATTGTAATCGGATTAACCAATATCGATGAACATAAATACGTTCATAAGGGATTTGATGGGATAGAAGAGACATCTTTGTATTTGAAAGAGAAAGTAAATGAAAGGGATAATATATTGAGTGTTATTTCTACCGATATACCCTTACTTTACTATTTTCAAAAGCATGATATTTCATTGGCGAATTTTAAGAGGCCAATTTCTGAAAGTGAAAGATTATTTCTAATAGTGAATAAAACAAGTAAACGAACATTAGATTATATAGTTAAGAAGTATAAGATTTCTAAATCGCAGTTTTCCTCTCCAACATTGATAAATGAGTTTGACGATTTGGAAGTGTATGAAATGACTCGAATTGACTGAAATGAACAAAAAGTTACTTAATATTTTTCCATACTTATTTCTTTATGGATCTTTGATTGTTTGTCTTTTCACAATTATGGCCTTTATGGGTGATATCTTTTGGATCTGTGAAATAACAACCCATTTTAGGGTGCAGTACTTTATTATATTAAGTTTTACCTGTTTATTGTTCCTTGTATTAAAAAGGTATAAGTTATCGATACTACTTTTAGGGTTTGCTATAGTAAATTTCAGTTTTATAATTCCGGATATTTTTGAAGAAAAAAATAGTATCCAAGAAAATGATAGACATGCATATAAGACATTGTTTACTAATTTTTACAAGCATAATCATCAATATCAAAAATTAGTTGATTTAATAAAAAAGGAGAA
>JAESTI010000116.1 GCA_016763665.1 Bacteroidia bacterium
ATCACAAATCAAATGTTCTGAAACAAGTAACAAAAAGGGGCAAATATTAGTATAATAAGTTACGAATCAAGTTATTCACATATAATGATGGATATAAATTACCATTAAATTCAAACAATAAAATTACTGATTCGTTCAAACAATAAAATTTCGTTTATGAAAAAATTAAGTCCAAATTGGATAACTGAAGGTTTAATAGACTTTGAGTACAAGAAGTATCTGTTATTAGCTTACTTAAAAGATGTTAGTGAAAGCTTTGATGACAAAAAACTATACCCTTTTTTAGCAGATATAATTGATCACTATAAAAATCTACTTTCGATAAAAGATTATAAACGAGAAATATCTGATAAGTTTCCTAATAAAATTTCCTCTGTTGATTTAAAGAATTTTTTAATCAAGTATGAAAAGCTAATTGATGATAGCGAAATAATGAAAGAAATAGAATCAATCATTGATTATTCTTTACCAAAGCTTGAAAAATATCTTAAGGATGGTAAGGAAATTTATGATTTCATAGAAAACTACATTAATATATCGCCCATAGGTATCACACCTATTTACTCCAATGAAGGTTATTTGTTTTTAAGAAATGGGAAGAAAAAGAAAACCGCTGTTTATGAATATCAAATTACTCTTTTTAATAAAAGTGATGAAAAGTTCAGAGGTATCTCTACAAATTATCTAACTACATATGAGCCTAGTTTCTCCAATACCTTTGAGTCAATAAAGCAAAATTTGATAAAATCATATAAGAAGCTGCCTAATCCGGCTACTTTTGCAATCGAATCTGAAATAGTATTTCCATTTAGTGAATCATTATTACCAATTGCGAAAAGATGCTTTGTCAGATATATGGCCAGTGCATCCTAAAAAGATAGATTAATCTTCTGCAGTAACTGCGAGGTCATCCCTTTCGAAATAAACAGTTCGAAAATCCCGATAATCCATGCCGTTTATTTCAAAATTTTTAACATAAGGTTTTATCAGCCTATAGTTTTCAGTATAAAACAATGGGATCATTACTGCATCTTCCATCAATAACTGATCTGCCTGTTGATATAATTTAAACCTGTTTTCTACATCAATGGTTCTATTTGCAAGATCTAATAGTGAATCAAATTCATAATTAAAATATCTTTCTGAGTTTAAGTGGCTCTTCTGTAAATCATCAGTTGGAATATGTGCTCCATGAAAGAGGTTCAAAAAGTTTTCAGGATCGGGATAATCAGCACCCCATCTGCTAATCCAAAAAAGCGATTTTCCAGTTTCAAAATTCTCAATTAATTGTGCAAGAGGAAGTGTAACTATCTTTATTCGGATGTTCAAATTATCTTTCAGCATTTTTTGAACAATACTCGCTACTTCCTGGTCTCGTTCTCTACCTGTTACATGTAATATAATTGATGGGAAACCCTTTCCTTCGTGATAACCTGCTTTTGATAACAATTCTCGTGCTTTTTCAGGGTTGAATATATTTCCCTGCACAGAACTGGCATCATAATTTTTAAAAAATGGGGGAACAAATCCATTATTCGCAGCATTGCCCTCTCCTTGCAATACATACAAAGCAATTTTCGATTTATCAATAGCTAAATTAAAAGCTTTTCTTACTTCTTTGGTTTTAAAGACCTCACTTGTATGCAAAAATCTTAAAAATTGTACTGATAATGATGGTGCTGTTTGTAATTCAAACTGAGAAGCTCCTAATTCATATGAACGGACATGTTCTTTCAATGCATCTTTTAGTTCAAGAGGAACTGCCATATCCAAATTACCTTTGTGAAATTCAAGTAATTCTGCCTTTTTATCAAAAATAAATTGAACTTTAATGGCATCAAGATAAGGCATTTGGTTTCTGAGTTCATCTTCATCCCAATATTTTTCATTGCGAATCAAAATAATCGATTCATTTGAATTTACTGCTTTTAATATAAATGGCCCGGTTCCAACACATTTATCCCTCATACCCTGTGCGTTATACTTTTCAATTGCTTCTTTAGGAAAAATGTAAGTAAAAGGGGTGCCCAACAAATTGAGGAACCCTGCAAATGGCCTTACTAATTCAATCTGAATTGTATAATCATCAATGACTTGAACTCCTTCGACTCCCCCCTCAGTTAATTCATTTTGACGCGAACGTTGGAAGTACATATTGGCCCCTTTAACTCTATCCTTAAACACCCAAAAGCCTTGATTATTTGCATCAGCCTCACATAGTTTATCAAAGCAATATTTCACATCATGGGCATTAACCTCACGCCCTTCACCTCCATCAAAACAAGGATCATCATGAAAATAAACACCCTTTCGGATATGAAATGTAAATATGGTACCGTCCTCATTAGCTTCCCACTTTTCAGCAATAGAAGGTTGTGGAGAAAGATCGCTTGAGGAAAACCGTATTAAACCCTCATAAATATTTCTTATGATTCTGTGAGATATCCCATCAATTGTGTTAAGTGGATAGAGGTTTCTAAAGTTTTCAGTTTCGCTATACTGAAAAATACCACCGTAATGATAATGTCCTTTTGCTTCTCTTAAATTGTAAAATGGATCCCTTTTGGGGTTTTGACAAGAGAATAAAACGAAACAAACAAATAGTAAGAAATAATTGAGTTTGATGGGGTTACGATATGATTTACTCACATTAATTGAGAAGTTTAACCTGAGAAAAGTTAATTAGTTCATTTCCGATTGATCAAAATAAACACTCCCGAAATCCCTATACTCCATAGCATTAATGGCAAAGTTCTTCACATAAGGCTGCAGCAATCTTATGTTCTCATCGTAGAATAAAGGCATAATAACCGCATCGTCTATCAATTGCTGATCAGCTTTTTTATACAATTCATAGCGCTGATCTCTATCAATAGTTTTTAGTGCAAGGCTCAGTAATGAATCAAACGTAGTACTTCTATACCTTACATTATTAAGATAGGTTTTTTCAGTATCATCCTCAGGTAAATGTTTGCTATAAAATAAATTCAAGAATGATTCTGGATCAGGATAGTCAGCTACCCATCCTGCTCTCCAAAAAAGAGATTTTCCCGATTCTACATTAGCATAATGCTGGGCCATGGGCATCACATTCAATTTAACTGATATATTCAAATTGTCCGTTAGCATTTTTTGTATTACCTCAGCTATTTGAATATTTCTTGTCCCCCCACTGTTTAATTGTAAAATCATTTCAGGAAATCCTTTACCTTTAGAGTAACCTGCATCTGCAAATAATTTTCTTGATCTATCAGGATCATATTCAAATCCTTGAATACTCTCTGCACTATAATTAACAAATGCAGGAGGAACAACACCATAAACAGCAGCTACACCTTCACCTTGCAAAGTAAAATCTACTATCTTTCTTCTATCAATAGCATAATTAAATGCCTGTCGTACCAGAGGGTTATTGAATACCTCATTGGTATGTAAAAATCCAAAGTAGTGTAATGTTAAAGAAGGAACAATTTGAAGTGAATATTGCTTAAAGTCTTTAGTTAAATTAGTATCTAGTTGGTCCAAATCCATGATAACCTCATCAATCATTTCCGAAGGTAATTGATAGACCATATCCAAATTGCCTTTTTTAAATTCAAGAAGTTCTGCCTTTTTATCTTTAATAAACATGAATTTAAGTGCGTCCAAATAGGGTAATTGGTTACCATAGTTATCCGTTCCCCAATAATTATTGTTTTTAGCTAAAATAATGGTTTCATCTTCTCTCAATTCCTTGATCATAAATGCACCGGTTCCCACACAATTGACCCGCATCTCTAATCCATACTTATCAAAAGCTTCTTTAGGGTAAACATAAGTAAATGCCGTTCCTATCATATATAGAAAACTTGCAAATGGCCTTTTTAATTCAATTTTTAATGTATAATCATCAACAACAGAAACTCCAGATACACCTCCTTCTAAAGGATTTCCATCAACAGTTGATTCATAAAATTCATC
>JAESTI010000117.1 GCA_016763665.1 Bacteroidia bacterium
ATATCATACAACCAAGCCAATATGCCATTCAGCTTCCGAAATATCATAACAACAGCAGTACTTCTATTCTTGTTTATTCCGGCTGTTTTCTCACAACATTATAACTTCATCAATTACTCAATTGAGCAAGGATTGCCTCAGTCACAAGTTGGAGATATTTATGTTGACAGCAAAGGATATATTTGGTTTGGAACGCTTGGGGGTGTGAGCAAGTTTGACGGTAGGAAATTTCAAAATTTTTCTACTGAAGATGGATTATTGATAATCAGGTAAAAACTATTTTTCAAGATAGCAATGGCGGAATTTGGATTGGTACTTTGGGTGGAATTTCCTTATTCAACGGTCAGAATTTTAAGAATATTCAACTTAAAGGTGAGCAGGCTAAAAAAAATGTAACTTCCATTGTTCAGGATAGGTCAGGAAGTATTTGGTTAGCTACAGATGGAGCAGGTATTTGTAAGTTGAATGAACAAAATGATGATTACGAATTCACTTATTTTACTACTGATGATGGCTTACCTCACAATTATGTTAGAGCCTTACTGTGCGACAATGAAGGAAATATTTGGGTAGGCACGCGAAGCGGTATTACGATAAGAAAAGACGGAAAATTTCAAAATTCTCCATATCAAAGATTTAACAGAGTTAATGTCAGTGATATCGTACAAGGGAAAAATGGTGAGATCTTGATAAGCACTTATGGTGACGGAGTGTATACCTATCAGAATAATCAGATCACCAACTATAATAAAAGCAATGGGCTTTTGAGTAATTATATTAGGTCTATCACTGAAGACAATCTTGGAAATTATTGGTTAGCATCTAAGAAAGGGATAAGCAAATTACTCTTTAACAGCAGTGAAAAAAAGGTATTGACTTTCACTACTTCAGATGGATTAGTTACCAATAATATTAAAAGTATTTCCAGCGATTATGAAGGAAATATTTGGATTGGCAGTGACGGTAAAGGTGTGATGAAGTTAACCGGTGAAGCGTTTGTAAACTATTCAACAAAAGACGGCTTAAGCAGCGATATTGTTATGTCTGTTGTTGAAGATGCCGATAATAACATATGGTTTTCAACTTACGGTGAGGGTTTGTCTGTCATTAATAAAGCAGAGAATGGAAAAATTAAGATCTTAAAAACACGAGATGGATTAGGCAATAATACCGTTTGGTGTAGTTATATAGACAAGAATAAAAATATTTGGTTTGGAACATCTGATGGTGTTAGTGTATATGCTAACGGTAAATTTAAAAATTACAAAGTTGAAGATGGACTTATATCTAAAAAAGTAACAACTATTACTGAAGATAATAAAGGTAATTTGTGGTTTGGTTGTAAAGAAGGGGTATCAAAATTTGACCCGTCTGCGGAACGGACAGGTGGCACTACTTTCGTAAACTTTTCTGAAGAGAATGGATTTAATGCCATTAATGTTCGATCAATTTTAGAAGATAGTAAAGGTAATCTTTGGTTTGGAACATCCAGTGGCTTAATAAAGTATGATGGTATTGAATTCAAGCAGTATTCATCAATTGAAGGATTAAAGGACAATACTATTTATACTGTTTTAGAAGACTTTAACCAAAACCTTTGGCTAGGTACAAGAAGCGGTTTGGTAAAATTTGACTTGTCTGCAGAACAGGCAGGTAGAGAAACTTTTGAAGCTATCAGAATTGGAGATTCCTACAATTCTAACTTCATTAACTTCATGATCTTTGATGATGCACAGCATTTATGGGTTGGAACTAACCAGGGAATTTATGAAATGGATGTTCCGGAATTTTACAATAGTGGCGCAGTTAACACATTTCACTACACTAATTGGGAAGGTATCAATAGTCTTGAGTGTAATTTGAACGGTGCATATAAGGACCACGATGGAAATTTGTGGTTTGGTACCATAGGTGGAGTCGTAAAATATGATCCCAGTAAAGCAATTAGTAATATCAAGGATGTAAAACCCAGTATTATTATTACTACTGCGCAATTATTTTTAGAAGAAACAAATTGGTCAGAATATGGTAGTGTTGAAGAATCAACAGGCTTGCCTTTGGATCTTCAATTAGCGTATGATCAAAATCATCTTGCTTTTTACTATACCGGAATTAGTCATACTAATCCTTATAAAGTTAGATATCAATACAAATTACAAGGATTTGATAAAGAATGGTCACCAATAACCGAAGCGGGTTTTGCCACATATTCAAACCTTCCTCATGGAGAGTTTACATTTAAAGTTAAAGCAAGTAACAAATTTGGGAATTGGAGCTCAGAGCCAGCGGTTTTCAGCTTTAAAATAACCCCTCCATTTTGGTTGACATGGTGGTTTGGGGTAATTTGTGCATTAGCTTTTGGTATTATTGCTTACCTCACTTATTTATGGAGAACAAATGTGAACAAAAGAAAGCTCTATACACAGCAATTAATACATAAATCTAAAATGCTGGTATTGGAGCAAAAAGCTTTAAATGCTAGCATGAATAGGCATTTCATATTTAATGCATTGAATTCTATTCAATATTATATCAACAAACAGGATAAAAGGGCAGCCAATAACTACTTAACAAACTTTGCGAAGTTGATCAGAAGAAATCTGGATGACTCGCATAACAATTTGGTTTCATTACAGGAAGAATTGGAAAGGCTTGAGTTGTATCTTTCTTTAGAAAATATGCGTTTTTCAAATAAGTTTTCTTATGAAATAAACGTTGATGAAGATATAGATAAAGAAGGAATAAAAGTCCCATCCATGTTGCTGCAGCCTTTTGTTGAAAATAGCATAAGTCATGGCATTTTACCGATGGACAAAAAGGGTAAGGTTACTGTGAATATCAGGAAAAATATAGATGATGAGTTGGTATTTGAAATAGAGGATAATGGTATTGGAATTGAACAGAGTTTAAAAAGTAAGAGCTCTAATACTAAGCCTCATAACTCAAAAGGGGTGGAGATAACCAAAAGCCGATTGGAGTTAATAAGAAACATGGCCAACAAGAATGCTTATATAGTTGGTCCAATTGAAATAAAAAATAAAAACAATCAAGCACAAGGAACCAGAGTAGAAATTGTATTTCAACCGAACTAAAATTAGGTGAGTATTTAAAACAGAAGATCATGGAAAATCTAATTAAAAAATTGAGAGCATCAGAGGTACTAATGATTTGCCTTTGCCTATTGGTAATGCTGGCAACAACAGGTTGCGAAAAAGAGGATTTTGATTGTGGTGAGACCTCAGTTTATGCTAATGATGATAACTCTGATGGTACAGCTGATAGGAAAGTCTCTGCATATATGGAAGAAGAATGGGTAGAGTCGAACAGCGATGGCGAAGATACTGATTCTGATATGGAAGCTGAGGATTCAGAAGCCGAAACAAATACGGAGAATGAAGACGAAGATGGTGAAGATGGTGAGTCAAATGAAGATGTGACTGATTCAGATGATCAGGAGGTAGATGATGACGATGAAGATAGTGATGTTACTGACGCTGATGATGCAGAAGTAGATGATGATGCAGAAGTTACCGATCCAAATGGAACCGAAGAAGACGATGACGGTGAATAGTTAATATTTACGAATAACGAATTAATACGAATTTACTAATACTCGAATTAACAAATTAACCAAACTAAAGCCCAATAACCATGATCAAGTCCTTAATAGTTGATGACGAAATTAAAGCCCGTGAAAATTTACAATGTTTGCTGACAGAATACAGTGATAAAGTAAATGTTGTTGCTAATGAAGGAACGGTAAGTGATGCAGTAGAAAGCTTTAAAAAACACAAACCTGACTTGGTATTTTTGGATATCGATATGTGTAACGAATCAGGTTTTGATTTCTTAGACAAGGTTAAAAATGAGTGTTTTGAAGTGGTTTTCGTGACTGCTCATAATCAACATGCCATACGAGCTTTTAAATACAGTGCAATAGATTATATCTTAAAACCAATAGATATCGAAGAATTGCTTAGTGCTGTGAATAAAGTTGAACAACGTAGAAGTATCGGAAACAAAACCTCTCAAATAGATTATTTATTGGCAAATCTTGATCAAACCAACAACAAAGTAAACCGGCTGGCTCTTTCAACTATGGAAGGCCTTACTTTTGTTGAGTTGGAAAATATAATAAGGTGTGAAGCCCGAGATAACTACACATACTTTCATATTAACAATGAGGATAATATTCTGGTTTCAAAAACGATCAAATTTTATGAAGAATTACTTGCAGAAAATGAATTTTTCAGGGTTCATCAATCCCATTTGATCAATCTAAACCATGTTAAAAAATACGTACGAGGGGATGGCGGATATGTTTTAATGTCTGATGGTTCGGACGTGATAATCTCAAGAAGAAAAAAAGAACCATTTCTTGAAAAGCTAGCAACCCTTTAGTTTTAGTCTTATTTTTCATAAGACCTTTATATTATCATCCTTATATAATAATCTATAAATATTTTCTTACACTGAATATTGAGCATTATATTGAGCATTGAAAATTGAATATTGAAAATTAACCACCCATCTGTGATCATTATTCTTAAGATCTGGCACGACTAGTTCTAGTATCCAGCCCCAAATTCTAACCCAAACCCTCCGTTTTAATACCAAGTATACCGTTATTCCTAATTAGGTGTAGCGTATGCCTATTTATGGTCGTATTTTTATGTAGAAATAAGTGAAATTGGAACCATAAACTGTCTGTAACATGACAATTCTCGA
>JAESTI010000118.1 GCA_016763665.1 Bacteroidia bacterium
AAAAAAACCTTTCAGCAAGTTCATATTTCTTTAACTTATCATATATCATTGCCTTGTTATGGTAACATGATGCTAGGAAGGGGTCATTTTTACCCTCAACACTTATACTTAAATTAATAGATCGTTCAAAATATTCTAGTGATAAATACAAGTCTCCGTAATGTTTACATACAAGTCCATACATATTATATATCCTGGTCAATCTTCAGTTAAAGTTATTTTGTTTAGCTATTGTTTCTGCTTTCTGTAAAATTTTCAAAGCCTTATTATACTCTCCAAGATTTAAATAAAGATATGCTTCATGTGTATAGCATTTGCAAAGATCCTCTTGATTTCCAAACTGTATACAAATAGCCTTCGCTGCATCTAAATAATATATCGCGCTATCATAATTCACAGTTTCATAAAGATTTTTAATCGCTTTATTGTAATTGAGTTTCCCCGATAACGAATCTGAACAAATTCCAGAACAGTAACCGTTACAAATCTGCAACTGTATGAGTATGCTAAGAATAATTTTAGAGTAATTCTTCATCTAACAAAATTACTTAAAGATGTGAATTCCTGCTAACCCTGTATCATTATGATACTTTAAATTATTATATGAAATATTATAAGCTGATTTTCAATTAGTTATAATTATTTTTTATTGTGGACTATTTATGGCTTATATAAACGTGCAAATCAACACGTAATTAAAATATTTCACTCATGGAAAAGCCAATTAGGTTAATTTACTCGTTATTAACAATAATTATAGCAACTTGTTTAATAACTAATGCAGCTTATTGCCAAAATAGTAATAAGGGAAATAGCAATGATAAGGACAAAGGGATCGTTCACAATGATCAAACAGGCATTGTTATTGATATTATCAAAAAAGACGAATCTACGAAAACTGCATTGGTTAAAGACAGCAAGTCAGGGAAAAACCTAATTTCAATACCAACACATTTGGCAGTAGAAAAAGGCAAACAAGTAGTATACAGAAAATTGAATGGTAAAGGCAATAAAGGTAAAGGTAAAGGCAAAAACAAAAGTAACGGAAATACCAATTCTTATTGCGATACTAACATGTGCGAAATAAAATCCGTTCAATAAACCAACTATACAAAGCCACACAATGATGAAACCTAAAATTCTTATTGTTGATGATCAAGCCACTATCAGGAATATGATAGAACTCATGTTAAGTGGTGAGAACGAACAATTCGATACTATTACTGCCGAAAGTGGAAAAGAAGCCTGCCAACTAACCCATAAAATTGATCCTGATCTAATTTTGATGGACTGGATGATGCCAGGCATGTCTGGAATTGAGGTAGTAAAAAAATTAAAATCTGCTGAAGAAACCAAAGATATTCCAATACTAATGGTAACGTGGGACCCCTCACTAGACAAACTTAGTGACGCATTCGAAGCAGGAGCGGCCGACCATCTCACCAAGCCAATTAATCAACAAGAACTGTTGGCAAGGATAAATGCAGCATTGAAAGAAAGTTATTATCGTAAAAAATTAAAGAAGCAAAAAGAGAAGTTAGCAAAAGAAAAAGAAAGAGCAGAACGCTATGCAGCAGCATTAGAAAAAAGTAACAAGGCTTTAAAAGAATTTAACTCTATTGTTTCTCATGATCTGAAAGAGCCTCTTAGAAAAATAATTTTTACATCGGAAGAAATTAAATCTCAGTTAAAAAATAAAATCTCTACTAGTGAAAAAAAATTAGTTGACAAGGTTTCTTCAACTGCCAATAGAATGAATTTGTTAATTAAAGATCTGTTGTCCTACTCCAAGCTATCTACAAAGGATGCAACATTTGAAAAAGTAGATCTCAACAAAACACTTGAGAATGTCAAAAGGGACCTTGAAGTGAGGATTAAAGAATCTAAAGGGAAAATCAATATAGAAAAGCTACCTACAATCAATGCTGATCCAACCCAAATGCAGCAATTATTTCAAAACTTAGTTGGGAATGCATTGAAATTTCACAAACAAAATGAAACACCGATCATAAATATAACTGTGCAGAAGTTAAACGCTCGCTATTGGGAAATTTCAATTGAAGACAATGGTGTAGGCTTTGATGAAAAATATATAGACAGAATATTCAATCCATTTCAAAGATTACATAGTAGTAGTGAATTTGAGGGTACAGGTATGGGGACGGCTATTTGCCAGAAAATAGTGGAACGTCATGGTGGAACCATTACTGCTAACAGTGCAATTAATAAAGGCAGCACATTTATTGTCCGGCTACCCCAGGTACCACCAGTTCGCTGATTCGTGTATTCGTAAATTAGTATATTCGGCAATTCGATTATTATCAGCGTATTTTATCCAATCATAGGTTACAGAAGATTCTCTTTTGTATATATTTGTCGCCAAAGACAGGCAAATGATTCCCTTTTTACGACTTATCAGATTACCCAACTTATTCATTATAGTACTGACACAGTATTGCATTAGAATATATTTGGACTTTTCCACTTATCCCAATATTACAATCCCTGATTTCAACTTCTTTCTTTTATCCCTATCTACAGTAATGATAGCAGCAGCAGGATACATTATTAATGATTATTTCGATATCAAGCCTGATCTCATTAACAAACCACAAAAAGTAATAGTAGGACATGGAGTAAAAAGAAGAGTGGCCATGGGAGCACATTTGGTAATAAACACTATTGGAATATTACTCGGGTTTTACGCATTCTGGACCATCGGGAAAACAAGCTTTGGATTTATTCATGTAATAATCGCAGGTTTACTTTGGTTCTACTCAACAACTTACAAGAAGCAATTTATTGTTGGCAATATAGTTGTCGCATTTTTGGCTTCCGTTGTTGTAATTATAGTAGGGCTTTTTGAACCCCAACTAGTTATGAAAATTGTATTAGCCTATGCAGGATTCGCCTTTATTATTAGTTTGATCAGGGAAATTGTTAAGGATATGGAAGACATGGAAGGTGATCATGAAATTAACAGCAAAACCATTCCGCTTACTTTAGGCATTGACAAAAGTAAAACCATCTTATACATAATCAATGGTGTGTTTATTCTTATGATTTCCTCTTTTCAATATTATTTATTTATAAATAATTCATGGATACATTTTAGTTACATATTGGTGCTTTTGCAAATGCCACTTTTATCTATTTTTTGGTTGGTTCACAAGGCAAATGTTTCCAAAGACTATCATCAAAT
This sequence comes from Bacteroidia bacterium, assembly GCA_016763665.1. Next base: position 3,203 of record JAESTI010000118.1, read on the forward strand.
AAGCAATGTTCTTAAACTCGCAATGATCACTGGTATACTTGCTATGGTGGTTTTTTATTACATCTGAGATGGTTAATCTGGATGTTGGATATTGGATGCTGGATGTGGGATACTGGATGTGGGATACTGGATATTGGATGCTGGATTTATCTTACGAATAGATCATAGCGAATAGCTTATAGGAGACCATAGAACTAGTATACTAATTTACGAATACACGATTTTACGAATCACCGAGCCGTTGTTTTTTAAACTTTCATCTTCAACCTTTTATCTTAAATATGTGGCTGGATAGTTACCAACCTATTATACTCGGTTCAAAATCTCCGAGAAGAAAGGAATTGTTAAAGCAGATCATTCCTGAGTTTGAAGTGCTTGCGTCAGAGACAGATGAATCATATCCCGAGAATCTGTTGCCTAACCAAATAGCTGAATTTGTTGCAAATAAAAAAGCAAGGGCTTATTCCCAAGATCAAATAATTGAAAAAATTCTAATTACTGCCGATACAATTGTCACAATTAATCATGAGATCCTTGGCAAGCCCAAAGGTAAACAGGAAGCCATTGATATGCTGACTAAGCTATCTGGAAAATCTCATGACGTAATTACAGGAGTTTGTTTAAGATTAAGTAGCGACATAGAAACTTTTCACGAAACCACTAAAGTTTACTTCAAGCCTTTATCACAAAAGGAAATTGAATATTATATAGATAATTTCAAACCTTATGATAAAGCAGGGGCTTATGGCATTCAGGAGTGGATTGGTTTGACAGCTATTGAAAAGATAGAAGGCTGTTACTATAATGTAGTTGGGTTACCCGTTAGTGCTCTTTACAGAAAACTAATGTCGTTTAATAACAAATAAAAAAGCCCTCCAAATTGAAGGGCTTCTAAGTATTGTTAGCTATCGGAATTAACTCTTTGTTTCTTCCTTAGCCTCTTTCTCATCTTTTACTTCCTCTTTCTCGTCTTTTGCTTCTTTCTCATCTTTTACTTCTTCAAAATCCACATCTGTTACTTCCTCGTCCCCTTCTTTTGCCGCATTCTGAGCTGACCCATTTGCTGACGCCCCTTGTTTTTGGGCTTCCTGAGTTGCTTTATACATTTCTTCTGAAGCTACTTTCCAGGCTCCATTTATTTTCTCTAATGAAGCATCAATACCAGCAATGTCTTTCTTCTCATACACTTCTTTTAATTCTTTTAAAGCATCTTCAATCGGTTTCTTTTTATCTTCAGGAAGTTTATCTCCGTACTCTTTCAATTGCTTTTCAGTCGTAAAGATCATCGAATCTGCAGAGTTCAGCTTGTCAATTTCTTCCTTTTTCTTCTTATCATCCTCGGCATATTGCTCAGCCTCTTTCTTCATCTTTTCAATCTCTTCATCTGTTAATCCTGAGGAAGCTTCAATTCTAATAGATTGTTCCTTTCCTGTCGCTTTGTCTTTGGCAGATACATGCATAATGCCATTGGCATCAACATCAAAAGCA
>JAESTI010000119.1 GCA_016763665.1 Bacteroidia bacterium
AGAACCAATCCTGTTACGAAAGAAGTGTTCTTCTAATGCATAAATTCCCAAGTCGATTCCATTAAGTTTTAGTTTTACGAACCTGTATTCCAACGCCAAAACACCTTTGAATTCGCATAGCTTGTGAAATAGCCATTCATTAAGATTTTTTTTTTCCATTGGTGCATGAAGGGAGAAGTTCTTAATTCCCATGATCAAATCTCCACCTGACACTTTTATCCTGAAAGGCCATTTGTTTGACCGAATAGTAATGATGGTATTGCCTTTTAAGCGAAGTCTTGCTTTTACTTCTCTCCCATCATAACCGATTGTGGCTGGCACATAATCGTTTTCACCCTTCGTTGTTTCCAGTAAATTAATTTTTATTGCTTCATCTCTTTTGGCTTGCAACTTTTGATAATCACTATCAGAAATATTGATAGACATTACTTTTATACCAGAATTACCGTTTTTAGTTTCAATGACATCTTCAACTTCACCATTCCTACATGAAGTTACCAAGCAAAATAGAATTATTACAAGCAGGGATCTTTGAATATAAAGCATGATATTAATATCCGTAATTTGCACAGAATTGTTCAATAGCTCGTTTAAAAGTTTTGCAACGGAGTTTGAATAAATTTTATCATTAAATTTTTCAACATGTTTTAATCCAGCAACTGCATTCGTTAGAAATATTTCGTCAGCATTTTCCAAATTTTGAATAGAAAGAGCTTTTTCTGATATGTTAATTTCATTTTCTTCGCACAATTCAAATACCACTTTTCTCATCACACCACTTACACATCCGGAAGATAGCGGTGGGGTATAAATATGGTTGTCTATTTCTATAAATAAATTAGAGCTTGTTGTTTCAATAAGTATGTTTTCAATATTTAATAGCAGACAATCATCAAAATTATTATTAACTGCATGTATACTTGCCATTATGGAGATCAAAGCATTGTTTGACTTAATATTAGAAAAGGCGTTTTTGTCTTTTTTAATATCCTCAAAAATACCAAGAGTAATTCCTCTCTGATTAAGAGTATATTTCTGCTCTTTATGTTCTTCTACTTCTATTAAGAATGAAGAATCGTTTACAGCAGGGTTATACCGGCCACCATCTCTTCTATACATACTAAATCTAACTATTCCATTATCAATGCTTCCATTGCTCAATATCAGCTTTTTAATTTCTGTATTTACTTTACTTTCGGTAAGAGTTAATGTGGAAGACATTTTAAGTAACGCCATACCCTGAGATAAGCGGTCGAGATGATGGGAAAGAAAGTTGATCTTCCCATTCATTAACCTCATGGATTCAAATATCCCATCTCCATAGCGAAATGATCTGTTTTGCGCATTGAATATTGCTTCATCTCCAGGGAGGATATTACCATTATGATTAATAAATTTGGAACTCATTTTATTAAAAGAAGATTTCAACGAAAATATAAATTAAAATGAACAAGAAGAAAATATTGATTTTGTGTACAGGAAATTCTTGCAGGTCTCAGATGGTGCATGGATTTTTACGTAAAATGGGCGGTGAAAAAATTGAAGTATATAGCGCGGGTGTAGAAACTCATGGCCTAAACTCGAAGGCAGTTCTAGTTATGCAGGAAGCTGGAATTGATATATCTTTCCATACTTCTAATCATTTTGATGAGTATAAGTCAATTGATTTTGACTATATGATCACAGTTTGTGACCATGCAAAAGAATTGTGCCCATATTTTCCATCCAATGCAAAAATAATTCATCATGATTTCTCTGATCCTGCTGTAACTGATGGAACAAATGATCAAATTCTGGATGAATTTAGACGAGTTCGAGACGGAATTCAGAAATATTGCGCTAAATTTATAAAGGATCAATTTGAAGGAGGCTAATTCTTAGGAATCCAATATTTGTTGTGTGTGGTTCTTGGTATCAACTTTTGTGAATATCTTTTCAATAATTCCTTCTTCTGAAATAATGAAAGTTGTTCTATATATACCTTCAAATTCTCTTCCCATAAATTTTTTTAATCCCCATACGCCGTAATCTTTAACTATCTTCTTGTCAGTGTCTGTAATCAATTCAAAAGGGAGCTCGTATTTTCTGATGAATTTTTCGTGTGACTTTCCATCATTACAACTTACTCCAATAATTTCATAGCTTCTTGATTTTAACTCGGAATAATTATCACGTAAGTTACAAGATTCTGCGGTGCAACCAGGAGTATTATCTTTTGGATAGAAGTATAGTATTACCTTTTTACCTTTATAGTCAGATAGGTTAATTAATTCTCCATTATAATTTTTTCCAGAAATTTTTGGGGCAGCATCCCCCTCTTTTAGATGTGTCATATCATTGTATTTTATTAAAAATTCTAGTTTTCTTATTAGTTTATATATTATCTGTCGCAAATTATGTTTGATTTAAAATTATTTATATTACTCTCTTAAGTGAGTTTTTGTTAACTTGAAATATCAACAGTGCTCCTACTAGATCCTTAATCTTCAATAGAGTAAGTTTTTTTAAAAGCTTCAAAAAATTCATTTGCAATAATTTTATGTCCATTTGCATTTGGGTGCATACTGTCTATAAATAACTGGTAATCTGTTAAATTGTTTGACAAAGTTTCAAATTTTTCTTGAGTATCTATAAAAGGAATTTGATGCAGCAAGCAAACCTCTCGAATAATCTCGTTGAATTCTGAAACAATCAATCGTCTGCTATGATCTATGTGTTTCCAGTAATTGATCCTTGCAAACGTAGTATCTCCGAGTTTCTCATAACATTTCCCTATATAGTAGTAGAGTTTGGCATAAGTAGAATCAATCTTCTTGCATTTATTTAAACTAACTAGTGCTGTTCTGTAGCTGCCTGATTTAATTTGATCCACACCTTTTTTGTAATTCATCTCCCATGCCTTTGTTTCAGTATCTGATAATTTCTTTAAATGATGAGATGCATCCCACAACCAATCTGTTTTCATTTCAGGATTGACTTTTAGGTTTGCAGGAAGTGTGCTAAATATAACAGGTATATTTCTTTCTTTAATCAGTTTCATTATTGCAAGAATATTTTGTCTGAATTTGACTTTGACATCATTATACATAGTTTGATTAAATATACGGTATTCACCCTCAAAAGCAGCGGGAACATTGATTGTAGCTTTGTTAATGTCAATTACCAGATCTCTCAGGAAAGTATATGTATGCCATTTAGAAAAATGCCTTGATAAGAAATAAAGAAATGGGGATCTATAATTGATCTCTTGGTAGATCGGATATTCCCAGAATTCATTGTGTCCTATATAAAATAATAATAAGTCAGGTTCATAGTTGACGATTTCTTTATTTATTATCGCAACACGATATGAACCATGACCAATTCCACCAGCATTAATGGCTTCAAAAGTAATATGAGGGCAATGTTGTGCCATGAGCTGTGTAAAATTATATATATAGGGATCGTAATAAGGGTTGGGAAGACCAAAACCATATGTGGAAGAACCTCCTAAAGCTATTATTCTAAATTTATTGCCTTTCGGTACAGTGAATTGAAGGTCATGGAAGTATCCAGTGTGCATTGGGTTTGTTCTTTTAACAATTTGATTGAATTTGGAAGAATCCTGAATATAAAGAGAAGACTCAAAGTAGGCATTGAGTGGGTTTACCTTTTTGGGCTCATAGTTTATCGTCCTGAGCAAAATTTCCAAGAGTAAAAAAAACAGCGTAAAAGCGACAACCCCAAATAATAGGTTTTTCCAAAGTGTTTTATTTATACTTTTATATGGCATAGGTCGACTAAGGAATATTAACAAGGTTATGCATTATAGCAGCAATAATATTACGACAAATTTAATACCTATTACTATATAACAGCTACAAGCAAACATAATGAATTTGTGGGGGATATATTTTGTAAGAGCTTTATAAAAGTAATTTTACATCAAGATTTATTAAATACATTAAACATTTCTATGATTATTCCGTATACAAATTATTAGATTGGATGGGAGGATATAGAAACACCTTGTAAATAATAATGAGACCCTCATCTCTGGCCAGCTATCTAACAACTAGTTTCTTAACTGTACTACTGTCTATATATGTAGGGCAGTTGCATTCTCAGACTGTGGTTTTTCAAGAGGATTTTGCAGATACTGCTAAAAATTGGACCATTGTGGATAATGGAGCTGACGGGGTTACTTGGGAATGGCTAAAATATCGAACAAAAACCTGGCCGTTTTACATGGCAGGAGTTCCTGGATTTACAACTTACTTTAATGGTTTTATGGCCTTTGATTCTGATTCTGCAGGAGGTTTTGGCAATACTGATCAAAATAGCGATATGATCTCGCCTTCCTTTGATTGTTCGTTATTAACCACAGTGCTATTAATTTTTGAGCAGCATACTATTAAATACCAATTGGACACTTGCAAAATTTCGGTAAGTACGGATGCTGTTTCATGGACTGATACAATTATTAATCAAGATCTTGCTGAAAGTGAAGCAAGTCCAAACCCTCAAACTATTACCTGGGATATTTCAAGTGTTGCTGCAGGACAGGCAACAGTTTATATCAGGTTCCAATGGAAGGGTTTTTGGGAATATTGGTGGTGTATAGATGACATAATGGTTTATGAACCATGCATTCTGGGATCTTTTGATATTGTTACAGATGTTAAATGTAAAGGTATTTCAGATGGTGCTATTAATTTGACAACAGCAGGGTCCCAACCTCCATTTTCATTCAAATGGTCAACAAAGGATACAACGGAAGATTTATCAAATTTAATTGCTGGGACATATACTGTTACAATTACTGATTCAGTGGGATGCGAAGTTATAAGCAGTTACATAGTTAATGAACCTGCTCAATCATTAGGTGTTTTTATGAGTTCTACTGATGCGACCTGTCAGGGAAGCAGCGATGGAATAGCTTCTGCTTCAGTATATGGAGGTAGCACGGCTTATACTTTCAATTGGACTGGTAATAGAACTGAAGATGTTCTGAAAGGCATGCCTGCAGGAGCTTATTTTGTAACTGTTACGGATGCGAATGGCTGCACTGTGAATGACAGCATTGTTGTTATAGAATCTCAGGACTATGTTGTTGCTGATAATGATACAGGTAAATGTGCAGGGCAGAGTATTATTGTAGGAGCCTCCGGTGGTTTTGTATCGTATTCTTGGTTTGATGGTTCTACTGCTCAAACTGTTCAGATAGATAGCGTTGGTACATTCGTTGTTACAGCTGTAGATTCAGCAGGTTGTTTCAGTGAAGACAGCCTTACGGTCAGTGCTTTTGTAGTAGTGCCTCCTGATCTCGGATCTGATACATCAATTTGCATCAATGGTCAATTTGTGTTGGATGCAGGTTCAGCATATAGCTCTTACCAGTGGAAAGGAGGTGAAACTTCTCAAAGTATTTCGATTG
>JAESTI010000120.1 GCA_016763665.1 Bacteroidia bacterium
AACAAGAAGAAAAAAAGAAGAGTTTTTGGGAAAATGTAAAAAATAAATTAAAAAAGCCTGAGGTTGATGAAACGGAAGACCCATATACAACATCCAAATACAAAAAACCTAAAAGGAATGAGAAGTATATGAATGTTCATGTGAAGAACAATGAGATATTTGAATATATGAGCAATAAATACGGAACAGACCTATTCTTCTTTATAAATATGTTTGAGTTGAAAACTGATTATGAAACTTGCCTGGATCTGGCAACTAAACAATATGCAAGGGAGGTGACAGTGCATTTTTCAATTTTTGACAAAACTGGAACACAGATATATGGAGATAAGATAGCCGTTACTTATAACTCAAGCAGCAACGATATCACTAAAATAATAAAAGCGAATTTTCCTAAAGTAGCTGACTATATAGCCTGGAATTTACCGGAAAGGAAAAAATTATAAATTTGCAGATTGAAATGCCAATGCCAAAGTGGCGGAACTGGTAGACGCGCACGACTCAAAATCGTGTTCCTTCGGGAGTGAGGGTTCGATTCCCTCCTTTGGTACACCTTTCAAGCCGATCCATAGATCGACTTTCTGTTTTCATAAAACCATATATATTAGTACTTTTATGTTGGTTAACAACATTGATCATAGATGAATTCCATATTTCAACCTGCAACGCGAAATACACCCCAGATCAATTTTGACTATGATGAGGGAGTAATAGAGATGACGGGTAGGTCTATTATTGAAATGCCGGATATTTACTATAAACCCTTGTTGGAATGGGTACAGAAGTATGCTGAGAATCCTCCTGCTAAAACAACAGCCATTTTTAATATTGAATATCTTAATTCAGGTTCGCATACTGCATTGCAGGATATATTGATAATGCTGAATGAGATCAATAAAAAGGGACATGAAGTGAAAGTTAAGTGGTATTACGAAGAAGTAGATGAATATATCAAAGAGATTGGATTCGAATTTGAGGCTTCTTTGTCTCTACCAATTGAACTCATTGAAATTAAGGAAGAATAGTTCTTAATAATTCAATATTTCTTTCCCGAGATCAAATAACCCAACTCCTAGATTTTCTCTTTCCAAAATACTCAATGCTGTAGCTGAGCGGTATCCGGTTCTGCAATGAATTACAATGTCCTTATTGGTTGGAATTTCATTGATTCGTTCTCGTAGTTCAGGCAATGGAATGTTAATGCTGGTTTCAAACTTTTTATTCTCTATTACTTCAGGTTCATTTCTTACATCAAGAATAGTATAGTTTTCAGTATTATTATCAAAGTCTTCTATATTTAGACTTGAAGAATGTTCTGAGTGATCGTTGGAATGCATTAATAATCCTAAACAATTTACTTCATATCCGATTTTGGCAATTCTGCTTAATACATGATTTTTTTGATCGGTACCAATAACTAAATAGAATTTTTCATTGGGAGTAACAATTGAACCCAGCCATGTTTCAAATCGGTCTTCTTCAGTAAGTTGAATATTAATGGCACCGGGAATATGTCTTTTTTTGAATTCATCACTAATTCTTGAATCAATGATCAAAATGCCCTTGTCAATATCAACATGATCCACAAGTGGAATTTTGGAAATACTGCTTTCAAAATTTTCAGCTCCGCTTTTATTTAATTCTACATTATATTCAAAGTACTTTGGAGTAAAAGGTTGACTGTCAAGTAAAGTGGTAACAAACTCATCTTCACTCATATTTTGTAGCGCATAATTTGTGCGTATCTCATGCCCTATTGTGCTTTGTAATTCATCACCCATGTTTTTCCCACATAATGAACCCGCTCCATGTGATGGATAAACCAACGTATCGCTTTCCAGTTGCATGAGTTTATTTCTTGTAGATCGATACATTGCTCTTGCCAATTCTTCTTTTTTAGAAGAAATATTTCCAACGTTTTCGTGTAAATCGGGTCGGCCAACATCACCTACAAATAAAGTATCTCCTGTAAAAACTGAATGTTCTTTGCCTTCTTCATCCTTTAAAATGACACAAATGCTATCAGGTGAATGCCCCGGAGTATTTTGAGCAACCAGTTCACAGCTTCCTATCGTTAAAGTATCGCCATCATCAAATGTTTGATGTGGATAACTAGCTCCTAAAAGTTTGCTGACATAAATTGTGGCCTCTGTTTTTTTTGAGATTTCCAAATGGCTGCTCACAAAATCTGCATGAGGATGAGTTTCTATAACAGCTATAATTTTTGCTTGATGCTCATTTGCAAACTCATAATATATTGATGGGTTACGAGTGGGGTCAATTAAAGCGATCTCTCCTTTACTTAAAATAGCATAAGATAGATGTGCCAAAGGTTTATCGAAAAACTGTTCAATTTTCATGATCTATTAATCTTCCTTATTCATTTTCTTTAACATAAAGTACAGGCTAACCGCAAAAACCGATAAGTTAAGAATCCCATTAACCCAACTTCCTAAAACTAAATATCCGATGCCAAACATACTTGTGAATGTTGTGGTAACTCCTAATATCCATATCAGAATTCTTTCTTTTAGAAGAAAAATTGGATTGTAACTTCCATAAGATTTCCAAAACCCAACTGGTTTCACTTGTTCTACAAACTTCCTTAAATGTTCATCGCTTACAGGTTTTGTAAGTAAGGTAACGGTTATTGATACTACTAAACTCACTATGGCAATTATGAAAATTATGTATTCATCTCGAATATTATCTAAATTTAGATGGAGAACAATGGATAAAGTAAATGCCGTTAACATTCCTGAAATTTCTGTCCATGCATTAACGCGCCACCAAAACCATCGCATTAAATGTGTTATTCCTAATCCTGCTGCCAGTGAGACAATAAATTTCCAGGCTCCTTCAATCGAATTAATTTGAGTAGCAACCATGATGGAAAGCACCGCAATAAAAATTACACAAATTCTACTTGCCCATACTAATTCCTTTTGTGTAGCCGATGGTTTGATAAATCTTCTGTAAATATCGTTTATAAGATAACTTGCTCCCCAGTTTAAGTGTGTATCAACTGTGCTCATAAATGCAGCCATTAAACTAACAAATGTTAATCCGAGTAAGCCGGAGGGTAGTATCAATTTCATTAAAACCGGATAACCCATTTCTCTGTCAGCTCCGACCTGCATACCCACTTCATGATACTGTGTTGGATTTTCTAAAGGGAAAACAACAATTGAAACCAGCCCGATTATTATCCAGGGCCAGGTGCGCAAACCAAAGTTGGCAATAGTAAACCAAAGGGCTCCTTTTTCTGCATCTTTTGGGGTTTTAGCAGTGTTCATTCTTTGCGCATAATATCCGGAACCATCGGAAAAGTACAATGTCCACCATTGGATACCGATGAAAATTAAAAATACTTGAAAGGGGAGAACTGCATTATCAAAACTTGGCCAAAAACTGAGGATGCTATCAGCGTTATCCGGATATATATTATGAATGCTTTCTATTAAGCCTGAACTTCCACCAACAAAATCCAAAGCGTAAACAGCAAATATAACTGCTGCACCCATAGCCAATACAAACTGAAAAAGGTCGGTAACAATAACACCTCGTATTCCTCCCATACTACTGTACCCAATTACGATGAGGAATATTACGAGAACAGTTAATGTGTTATTGAGGTTATCGAAAATAAGAAAGGAGGGCCATAAAGTTGAAAGCGTGTTAAAACTCTCAGCGCCTAACGTTGATTTCCATGAAATAAATGGGTCAGTGATCTTGCTCATAGCTCTGAACACCCATCCCATAATAATGCAGTTGATTACAATGCTTAAGAAAAATGCTTTAAACCCTCGTAGAATTTTGGCTGAATCTCCATCATAACGAAGCTCTGTTAATTCTACATCCGTAAGTACATTGCTGGATCGCCATTTCTTGGCCATAAAAACTGTCATGGTTATGTAAGTGAATATCCAACTCCACCAAAACCAGTTTCCTGCGATGCCATCTTTAGCCACAATTCCGGTTATTGCCAATGGTGTATCAGCAGCAAATGTGGTAGCGACCATGGAAGTTCCTAACCACCACCATGGTAAAGATCTGTCAGCAACGAAATAAGAAGACAAGCCAGTGCTTGCCTTTTTGGTCATTATAATGCCTATACCAAAAGCGAAAATGAGATAACCAATTATTATTGACCAGTCGAGGGTGGTAAACACTAAAAGAAAAGTTGTTAGTTAGATTTGAGGTAAAAGTAGAAAATTTTGTAACGAATCAGTACTTAAAGTGAGCTAAAGTATAGAGTGCCTAAAGTTATATAAAGGAAGGGTAATTTGATAATTTGAAAATGAGTTAATTTGATAATGTATAAGATGTTTTATGTCGTTCTAATTAATCTTACAATTTTTCAATCTTATAATCTTTTAATCAATTAGTAGCAAATTAAAACTTTTGGTATTTCAAACTCAAGACACTGATTAATTACAAAAAAAATTAATGTACACCTGAGTCTTTCTTGCAACATCCATGTAGTTTTTCATAAGCAACAGGATCTGCCTCGACTTCATCCGCATCATACCCAACTTTAGAAATGGCGTTTCTGATATTGTCTATGGTTATTTTGTTAGGGGTCATATTTAACAGTTACCTTTTGAGTAGCTACTTCTAAATTATATTCTTTCACACCCTTTTCATAAGCCAATGCTTTTTCAATAGTTGTTTTACACATTCCACAAACTGCTGATGTTGTGATCACAACTTCCTTATAGTTTGTTTTAGCAGTTTCTTTTGTTGTTGAACAAGCACTTAAAATAAATGCACTGACAATAAATAAATTTAAAATTTTCATATGTTTATTAAATTAAGTATTAAAAATTATAGTTTAACCCGGCATATATCAACCTTCCGGCAATAGGGCCCCAAACCATGGAGGCATCAAAATATTGACCGAATGGGTCATCATATGCCAGTATCGGGTTTGGTTGTTTAAAGTTTAACAAATTTTCACCCCCTAAATAGAAATCCCAGTGGTTGTATGATCTGGTAATTTTAGAATGAATTAAGTAATACTGAGGTGAGTATTCGTCTAATTGATACTTTTTGGGATTGCTTGCAGTGCTTGGTAACCTGCTTTTGCCAATAAGTTGCGAGGTAATATCAAATTTCCATTTATCATATTTGGTGGCATAAGCCAAATTGATCAGTCCCTTATTTCTTGTTACCATCGGTTTGTCGGTCAAAAGGCCGTTATAAGTTGTTTTAACATCCTGCCATTTGTAAGCTAATTTTATCTCAAGCCTTTTGGTCAGTTCATAAAAAAACTCGGCCTGAAAAGCATTTGAATAACTTTTACCTTTTAAATTATAAAATATGATTTTTTGAGGATCTTGATCTAAGTCCATAACAAGTTGGTTTTCAAAGTCTGTTTTGAAGAAATCAAGCGTAATCCTCCCTTCTTTTTCATTTATTAGAAATTGTTTTGAAATACTCGATCCAAAGTTCCATGCTATTTCAGGTAGCAAAGTTTCTTGAATATTAACCTCTCTGGAGCTACTAAAAATTGAAGGGTTATCAGCATAGACGTTAGCAATTCTAAACCCTCTTCCGCCAGAAGTTCTTAAAGTAATATTAGGAGTAATGTTATATTTAATATGAAGACGTGGTGTTGGAATGAAGCCGTACAAATTATGGTAATCTATTCTGAAACCTGAAACTATATCCAACTTAATTCCTTTTGTATAAGTAAATTCAGCAAAGATTCCTGTAACTTTTTCCGTTCTGTTATGGTCATTGTTGTTAAAGGTTTCTTTGTATTGATCATACAAAAAACTTGATCCCAATTTAAATTGATGATCTGTTTTACCTATCAAACTCTGGAAAATTAGATTGTAATAAACCGATATCTGATTCCCGGTGTATTTATTTAGACCGTAGTCTGATTGTTGGTCATGATATATTGATGAAAGCATAAACCCCAAACTCTTTGAAGGGTTTTTAGGAAAAATAATTCCTCTTTTTGTAAACGCTTCCAATCTCTTTGTTCTAATATAAACCCCATAAGCATTTTGAGTTCCGATATCTGAATTTTTGTTAAAGGTAGTTTGTCCCCCTACACGTTCTTCTGTAATGCCTTTAACTCCAAATTGCATTTTTTTGTAATCATTTTTTCCCGTGTATTGCCATCTATTCATAAAAATTGTTCTATTAGAGAGTGGGATATCCAAAAAGGAATCTCCATTATTATCAATTTTTGAACCCATAATATGCGAATGACCAAGTAGCATGGTTTGCCAGTTTTCATTAACCTTATACGAATAATTAAAATTCGCTTCCGGTTTTCCAAAATGAT
>JAESTI010000121.1 GCA_016763665.1 Bacteroidia bacterium
AAATGGGCCCTAGAACTGTTATTGGATGTCTCAATATCAGTTTCAAATAAAGTAAGATTGTTTTTCCATGCGTTGTTTCTACTTACAGTTTTAAAACTATAAGCCAATAAAAGAATTGCTAATAATGAAAAAACTTTTACTTGAGGATGATTGGTTAAGAATTTGATTTTATCCGAGATCAATACTAAAAAATACCCCAATGCTATACAAAATCCAAGCGAAGGTACATAAGCAAACCGTTCTGCCATTGGAGCACCAATAATTATCACAATGTTGGATACAATCGATATGCTGATAAAGAAATATAAGATGGAGAAGCTGAAAATATTCTTTGATGGTAGTTTTTTTATTGCAAAGAGCAATAGCCCAATTATGATTAGAATAGAAGCAATCGATTTTAAATCAAAAAATTCAAGATTGGGGATTTGATTGAAGGAATAATCATAAGTTAAGTCTTTGGGATAAAGGAAAAGTGCAATATATTTTAGAAGGATAAAAAAACAGGATGCCAACCTATCCAAATAACCATTTGTGGCAAGCAAGGAGTTGGTCATAACATCATTGGCAAAATCTCCGGAAAAACTCTTATTTAAGAAAGAGATCCTTAATAAGAGATATATAGCACCCACGATCAAATACCCGGATGAAAGTTTTATTATTGAATGCTTATGTTCGTTAGTAAAGCAATAAAGTAAAATTGGAATTATAGCAATGAAAGAGAAAATTGTTTCTTTAGACAGCAAAGCAATTAAAAAGCAAATAAGCCCTCCTAATAAATGCTTGATTGCATTTGATTTTAAATAACTGAATATTAAGTAGATTGAAAATAGAACAAATAATAAGCTCAGTATCTCATCTCTACTTTTGATGTTAGCCACTACTTCCGTATGGATAGGATGTGCTAGAAACAATAACGATACAACAAGTGATATTGTGCGGACATTTACTTTGGGAATAGAGGCATTGTTTTTAAATAGCTTTAGTAGAGTCAAAAAGAGTAATATTCCCGTAAGGCCATATAATGTTACATTAATGATGTGACTTATTTTAGCTGATTTGCCAAACAGGTCGTACTCAATTGCGAAAATGATTAGGGAAAATGGGCGGTAAACTGCATTATTGCTCCCATCATAACCAAACCAGTAGGCGTGCGTGAAAATAGTTGTAATAGCAGAAATTCCTTGTTTGGTAAATTTGTTAGCAGAGATTACAGTATGATCATCTAAAGCATAACCGTTGTTAAAGGTATTTTGATACAGCAGAATGGAGAATACAAAAAGAACAATGCCTATAAAGTAGTTATTATCAAATAACGAATGGTTTTTTGAATTGCTGCTGAATTTTTCTTTTTTTCTATCTTTAGACATGACTATTTATAGCTTGGCTAAATTAAATAATGCAACCATATAATTGATGATCGACAGAATTTTTATTGAACAAGGTGACATTACCCTGCAAAATGTCCAAGCCATTGTTAATGCTGCTAATAAAACACTTTTGGGTGGAGGTGGGGTTGATGGTGCAATTCATAGGATTGCGGGACCCGAGTTGTTAACAGAATGTAAATCCTTGAACGGATGCAATACTGGCGAAGCAAAAATGACCAAAGGTTACAATTTGTCAGCGAAGTATGTTATACATACTGTCGGACCTGTTTGGAATGGAGGTAATGGGAAGGAAGCTGAATTATTGACAAATTGCTATAAAAATTGCTTGGGCCTTGTAGTAAAACATGGAATTGAATCAATTGCATTTCCTGCTATAAGCACGGGTGTGTATAGCTATCCATTGGATGAAGCATGCTTTATTGCAATAAATGAAACATTGAATTTTTTTAATCGAAATGACCCAATTGAAAAAATAGTTTTTGTTTGTTTTGATGATCTCAATTTTAAAACTTATCAATCAACATTAGCAAAGTTTAAATAATGCTTAAGAGTTACAGCATCCATGTGACCGGAAGAGTTCAAGGTGTATTTTTTAGAGCTTCCACAAAAGAGGCAGCTATTAAATACAATATCCATGGCTTCGTCAGAAATGAATTGGATGCTTCAGTTTATATTGAAGCAGAAGGAGAGGAAAACGATCTTGAAAAATTTATTGAGTGGTGTAGAGAAGGGCCTGAACTGGCAAAGGTGGTCGAAGTGAAATTAGAAGAGAAGCCGATAAAAGGCTTTTCAGATTTTATAATTCGATGATTAGTGTATTCGTAAGTATAAGCTATTTACTCTCCCGAATTATTTTCATTACTCTGGGCAGGAAGTTCTGTTATTTGCTTTGATGTGTGGTATGAATCCAAACTACGTGCATGATTGGAACTCAACAGAAAAATTATCATTGCTAAAGTTAAAATAAACCCAATTAGGAAAATGGAATATATCTTATTAAAAATAGAAGGGGAATTAATTTCTAAGTGCTCTTTGTCTACCATTGTACATTAATTAAAACTCAATAATAATTTTTGACTTTATTAATTTCTTTGGCTTTTCTCAATAAATTTCAGGGTAATACAAATTGAGTTGTTAGAGCTATGTTTGTTGAAGTTGATCTTATAAATTAGGTGCCTTATAAAGGCTTTTTGTTACGATTTAAGTTCTTTGCTAAAAACTACCAAATAAGTAGCATTACTCAACTCCACCTTTTCAAGCATTGACTGAGTATTTGGCTGTAATACATTATTATTTATGACTTTGTTAAGTTCTGGGCCGTTGTGATTTATTGTAATCATTAAACTAAAACATATACAACAACATAGAACTGAAAGACCGTAGAGTTTGGTTGTTAACTGAATTCCTGATTTCATAATGCTAATTTTTGGCTGTTCTTTATAATAATAACTTTCATAAAACTAGACTATTTAATGCGCGAAGTCAATATTGAAAAGTACTATATGTAAATTTCTTTGGGACAATTTTCTTATGTAAGTGTCTGATAATCAGTATGTGTAAAATATTTTTGTTGAAATATCCACTCAAATTACTTTGAATTTTGTCACAAACAGAACTATTTGTTGCTAGGAGGGCTCTGACCCGATCTCACTAAAATCTTATTTGAATATTGTATGAATATGCAAATATTCTATTTAATAAGTAAAGTGCAAGTTATGTACTTAATACACCAAGATTCCTGGAACGGAACTCAATGAATAATATAGGGGAAAAGCCTTATATTATTTATTTTTCTTGAAGAAAAGTATGTTTAAGAATTCTTTCCTTTTGAATAGTTGAAGGAGAGTTGAA
>JAESTI010000122.1 GCA_016763665.1 Bacteroidia bacterium
TTCCGGTAATATTTGTTATTGATACAGGCTATTACTGTACCATTAGAGCCCACTTTTACATCACTTGAATAGATGCCAGTTGAAACACCTGGTGCGTCATTCCATGTTGCACCTGCATCGGAAGATACCATAAGCCCGCCATTGGTAGCAGCATAAAGCGTATTATCATCAGTATATGCTAGCCTATATACCGCGCTCCAATCATCAGAACCTGAATTGGCTGTAGGGATCGTTGCTGTCAATCTTGACCATGTTTTACCTTTATCAGAAGATTTCCAAACACCATTACCTAATAAAGCGCTGCCTCCTAATCCGTATGCACCTCTGGCTAAAATATCCTCACCTGTTCCGAAGTATATAGTGCCGTCAACAGTTTGCATAATGCAGGTTACAGCAAGATTTTGCAAGGTGTCATCAACTACTTTCCAGGAACTTCCACCATTTGTAGATTTGAATAGTCCGCCTCCAACAGACCCGTCAAACATTAAATCGGAATTGTCATTGTCAATTAAAATGGCTCTGGTTCTACCGCCAACGTTGTCAGGGCCTAATTCATCCCAAGAAAGGCCTAAAGAACTACCACTTCTCCTGCTTTTTTGATCTCTGGAAAACTGCTCCACTCTTCTTCTTACTTCGTAATATACTTCTTTGCTTACTTCTCCAGTTTCCTGATTTGCCCTGATCGAGTTGAGATGCTCAATCGCACCCTTGATCCCTCTAATATTGCCATTGAAATTAGAACGTGGTTTATACTTTTTATCAACTTCATTAACAAAAGTGGTTAC
The DNA here is from genome assembly GCA_016763665.1 of Bacteroidia bacterium. Next base: position 786 of record JAESTI010000122.1, read on the forward strand.
AAAAAAACTTGAAGCAAATATTGCTAAGAGAGTTAAGCCAAAGAAACGTAGTTTTTTCATGATATTATTTATCAGTTCTCAAATTAAAAAATATTAATTGACAATAATAAACTTACCTGTTGATATTTCGTTTTTACCGGTATTGATCCTTACAAAATAAGAACCCCTGTTTAGATCATAAGTTTGCAATTTAAACTCATGAATGCCAGTAATTTGTCGTCCTAATTCAACAGAGCTAATTTTTTGCCCCGCTAAGTTATAAATATCAATGATAATTTCACGATTTTCTTTTAGTTCGTAGCTGAGGGTAGTTTGATGATTCATTACAGGGTTTGGATAGATCGTAATTTTTTCAATATTGACCTTTCCATATTTTTTGTCATATTTTTTGTCATTTATTCCGGTTACAAAAAATGCAGATTTATACATTCCTCTTCCATGAGTTCCTGCATATAATCTGTGTCCACCCCAAGATTGATTGGGAAGTGGAGAATATTTGTATTTTTTCAATGAGAAAGTTGCGACTCTTGACATTCCATCATTTTCCTCATACCAAGTTGGAGTACCACTTGTAGGATCATCATCAGTGGCATAAATTCCTAATTCAGTTCCAAGAACTATCCATTTCTTTCCATCATTGGCATTGGTAAAAAATACACCATCATAAACAGGCATAGATGGTAAATTACCTTGTTTTGAAGTAAACGTAGGACTTGAACCAGTTGCATTTTTGGATAGATAAACATGATTAGTGCTCCCATAATTTCCGATACAAACAATTAAATTGTCGGGATCATCTTCATCCAATGCAAGACCACAAACTGATCCAGAAAAGGAGTATAGTTGTTTCTTTGTTACACCAACTACTGAAGAGATTCCGGAGTTATCGTATGAATATGTAGCAGTTTGCAAGCCTGTTAATCTGTATAAAATACCTCCTGAAGTTCCTACAAATACTGTATTACCATCCTCGGTTACTGCAAAACTTCTGGCTGTAATTGAAGAGCCTATTTTATACCATTCAGGTATTTTAGAAAATACCAATGCTTCTTTAGTCATCCAAACACTACCGCTAAGACTTACAAAATATTTTGCCTGAGGTAAATCCTGGATCATTAATGTATCATCTTGTGCTAAATTTGCTTTTAAAACATGAGCAAATTTGTATTGATTCATTCCATTAATTAATAGCGTATCACCTTTTGAGTAAGAAGTGTCTGCTACAAACAATATTGAGTCAGAACTCATTACATCATTGAAATTTTCCCATAATTTAAAAGCAGTAACAAATTGTCCTGAAAGATCTCCGGTATTTCCGTCTAAAAAATTTGAGAATGAAGCTCCACCATTTGGTGATCTTGAAATTTCATTTGGTTGCCCTGCAAACATTGCCTGAGGATTAATTGCTGATATTTCACAAAAACCACCATCTCCACCTTGTACTTCGGTTGCGGCCATTCCTGTGTTCCCGGTAGAATCAATTAAGTTTGTACCATTATCCTGAGTACCGCCTAAAACCATTTTGCCATCTGCAGAAGCAGCTACAGAATAGAACTGGGTTACATTATACCCTTTGTTCATTGGGGTGAAAATCGGCTGATCTTGTAGGCAGTTTGTGGTTCTATAAATCCCCCCATCGTTTCCTATATACATCATGTTTGGCTTTGCAGGATGAAACATAATCGCATGATTATCTGCATGTACATAGTAAGCAGTAGTCGTTGTGGTACTCTGGAAAAGACTATTTAATCTTTTCCAGCCTTCCCCAACTTTCCATCTCCAATAACTTATTCCTCCTACAAAAACTATTTCACGCTCGGTTGGGTGAACCGCAATTACATTATCGTACCATCCCTGTGCAATTCCTCCTTGGTATGAAAATGGGTAAAATATTTGTGAGCCTCCACCCGGGCCTATTACTGTCCAGTTTTCACCGTTGTCTTTTGATTGATAAATATTGTAAAGCATACCGCTGCTTGCAGCACATGCCGCATACATATAGTCAGGATCGGATTGGGATATAGCTAATTCAACTCTAACAACAGCACTTCCCTTAGGAAATCCACCTTCACCAGCCCGGTTTTCAAAATCCGTATCGCTCGCTTCTTTTCTGTAAAGATTGTCATTGATGATAGCGACTATGGTTCCATCAGAACCGATCTTAACATCAGTTGAAGTTCCACCAGATGTCCCAGGAGCATCTGTCCAGCTATCACCACCATCGGTTGTAACAAATAATCCTCCATGGGCTGCAGCATAAATTGTTTGAGCATCACTTGGATCAGCAGCCAATCTATAAACACCACTCCAATCGTTACCTGATGAATTATATGTTATAGAAAATGGAGCAGTAGATTCTAGATGTTCCCATGTGGTTCCACGATCCGTTGATTTCCAAATGCCGGCTCCAATAACTCCACTACTTCCTGTACCGGCAGAACCTGCCAATGCACCTTCGCCGGTGCCTACGTAAATGTCCCCATTTGAAGCTTGTATTATGCAGGTAGTTGCTAAATTTGCCATAGTGTCATTAACAGGTTTCCACGCACTTCCACCTGATTGCGAAATAAACAATCCACCTCCGACTGAGCATGCAAACATCAAATCGTTATCATCCTTATCAATCAGCATTCCCCTTGTGCGTCCGCCAATATTGTCTGGACCAAGCTCTATCCATTTTATGCCCAGGGTACTTGTTTTACCGCTTCTTTGCTTTTTTAGTAATTCATCTGCTTGTTGTTTGGCCATCCAAACATCTTTAGGATCTACAACCCCCGTTTTGGGATTCGCCATCATAGAATTTAAATATTCCATTGCCCCTTTTATTCCTTTGACCTCAGTTTGCTGCATGGCTCGCGGGATATATTTTCTTGTTTTGTTAACCAGATCGGTGTTAATTATGGTTGTAATTCCCAGAATTGTTATTCCAAATGCTACAATGACAATCTTTTTGTTTAATCGGTTCATTTCTAATTAAATATAGTTTATGCGTGTTTTTTAATTACATGTCTTTCTGCGTGATAAGAGGACCGTACCAGTGGGCCACTTTCGATATATTTAAAACCTTTTTCAAGGCCAATTTCCTTATAATGAGCAAATGTGTCGGGATGAATGAATTCAACTACTTCGTGGTGTTTGCGTGTAGGTTGTAAATATTGTCCTAATGTCAAAACATCACAGCCTACAGCCAGTAGATCATCCATAGTTTCATAAATATCATCTTGATTTTCACCTAGCCCTAACATGATTCCGGATTTGGCCACCAAATCAAACTCATCTATTCTCTTTATTACCTCTAAACTTCTTTCGTATTTGGCTTGAATCCTGACTCCTTTGGTTAGTCTCCTTACCGTTTCAACGTTGTGTGAAACAACTTCCGGTTTTGTTTCTAGAACGCGGTTAAGGTTATCCCATTTTCCTTGAAAGTCCGGAAGTAGAGTTTCCAATGTAGTTTCTGGGCAAACTTTTCTGATCGTATTTATTGTCATGGCCCAAATTGTGGAACCACCATCTTGAAGGTCATCCCTGTCTACAGAAGTGATGACACAGTGTTTTACTCCCATTTTCTTTACTGAATCTGCCACTTTTTCAGGTTCTGAATGGTCTACACCTATAGGTTTTCCAGTCGCCACTGCACAGAAACTACATGACCTGGTGCAAATATTTCCAAGGATCATAAATGTTGCAGTTCCCCTTCCCCAGCATTCTCCCATGTTTGGGCAGTTACCACTTTCACAAATAGTATGCAGTGTATGCTTGTCAACAAGATTGCGAACTTTTTTATAGTTCTCCCCTGTTGGCAATTTTACCCTTAGCCAGTCAGGCTTTTTGTAGGTTGGTTTTATATTTTCAGTTACTTCGCTCATGGACCAAAAAAAACGATGTAAAATTACAATTTCTGAGTTAATCTATATTATTATACTACCACTTTTTGCCGTATATTATACTCACATAGAAGCTGAGGAAAAATTGCTTATTATCGGTAATGGCCATGATTGGAATTTCTTTTGTAAAAGCATCTAATGTTATTCCGAATTCTAATGATTTGATTCCTTCATCGTATCCGCACCAATCGAAATTAAATCCGAATTTGGAATAAATTCCAGGAATAAAACCCAATTCATCTATACCCTTCACAAATCCTGATCTTCCGTAAATATTGTCAGGTATATGTCTTTTGTTATTTGGATCGTACTTTTCAGTTCGTATTGGTTTGTAAAATGGGTTATCTGATGGATAGATCACATCAAGGTAAACAGGCTTGATAATTCCTAATGAAGAGCCAATAAAGAAAGTGTAGTTAACTTCAACTCCGCCTCTTTCCGCTTTAGAGAAAATTATTTTACGATTTCCGACACCGGTCCTTAACATGAAAGCGGAGTTCAATTTTCCATAAACATAAGTTTTGCCATTATCTATGTAAGTGCTTACTCTTTTGAATTCTTTAGCATGCTTGGTTTCCACAAACTCAAAATCAAGTATCCTTTTTTTGAAACCTGTTACATGTTTTCCTCTTCTTACATTAATCCCAAAACCTCCGGAATGAATAAGGATTCCACCTGTGGCTTCGTTTTTAAGAATAATGAAAGGATCACCGAATTTTCTTTCAGGAATTTCACTGTCCTGGGCGATGGAAATAGACGAAACACAAAGTAAACAAACTGCGATATATAAGAACCGATACATCCTATAAAAATACTGCTTTTTTAAGACTTTGCCAAACGCTAAACCAGTGTTAGGTCGGCCATTTTACATTTAACTAAGGTAGTTAGATATATAACGAAAGTCTATACATATTTAGCATAGATGTGGATGTATTAAGTAAGTGGTGAAAACTATTTAGAATTTGGTGATAGAAATGCAGCTAATTTTGGTGCAATTTGTCTTTTTTGTCGCAATTACAACCTTGATTTTGATCATTTCTGCGAAGCGCACGAGAAGATTTTCTCATCATATAAAATGCGGCCCCTATAAAAAGTAGCATGATTATTAAGTCCTGACCGTTCATTTTGCTAAATTAGTTATTTATGTATATCAAAAAGAAAATTATTAGAGCATTTTGGAACAATTTTAAATATCTTTGCGTGCTCATTTTTTGAGGTAGCAGATGAAGTTTGATAGAAAAGACTACACAGATGAATTATTGCTTGGACTCTACAAAGCAATAATCAAACCCAGATTGATAGAGGAAAAAATGCTTATTCTTCTCCGTCAGGGAAGAATTTCTAAATGGTTTTCAGGTATTGGACAAGAGGCAATTGCGGTTGGTTCAACTATGGCATTGCACGAGGATGAATACATTTTGCCATTGCATAGAAACTTAGGTGTTTTTACTGCAAGAGAGGTTCCTTTATTTAGATTGTTTACCCAGTTCCAAGGTAAGATGAGCGGTTTCTCAAAAGGTAGGGAGCGTTCTTTTCATTTTGGTTCAAATGAACATCATATAGTTGGAATGATATCGCACTTAGGGCCTCAACTGGCAATAGCAGATGGAATTGCACTGGCACACAAATTATCATCAGATAAAAAAGCTACTGTAGTTTTTAGTGGAGAAGGCGGAACCAGTGAAGGAGATTTTCATGAAGCACTTAATGTGGCGGCAGTATGGGATTTGCCGGTAATATTTATTGTGGAGAATAATGGATATGGGTTATCCACTCCAACCAATGAACAGTTTCGATGTAAGCAAATAATCGATAAGGGCAAAGGATATGGAATGGAAGCTGTGAAGATTGATGGTAATAATATTTTGGAAGTTTACCATACAGTGAGTTCATTAGCAGAAAAGATCCGAAATAAACCTCAGCCAATATTGCTGGAATGTATGACCTTTAGAATGCGTGGACATGAGGAGGCTTCCGGGACGAAATATGTGCCCCAAAACTTATTTGATAAATGGGAGAAAAAAGCTCCAGTTGCCAATTACGAGAATTATATATTAAAAGAAGGGATATTAACTGATAAGGAAATTGCATCATTAAAAGAAGATATAAAAAAAGAAATTAATGATAGTTTGGAAGAGGCTTACTCGGAAGGTAATGTCTCAGTTGATACAGATAATGAAGTAAGAGACCTGTTTTTTCCTTACAAGCAGGTGGTTGTTGAACCAAAATCAAACAA
>JAESTI010000123.1 GCA_016763665.1 Bacteroidia bacterium
GTTATACAGTTCCAGTTATAGCAGTTTTTATTTGGAGCGATCAAATTGACTGGAAAATGGGTGGACTTTTAGCTATTGGACAAGTTACAGGGGCATGGCTTGCCGCCAATTTTGCAACCCAATTCAAAGAAGCCGGTAAATGGATCAGGATAATTCTAATCATCATTATTGTTGTCTCTATCATCAAGTTATTTAATCTTATTTAATATGGTGAGATATTTTCAAATAGGATTCATCATTGTCCTATTCTGCATTTATGCTTGCTATTATCAAAAATCAGAACCAGTATTTAAAACAGGTATTTGGAGAGCTAATCTTACTCTTGACATTCAAAAATCTATTATACTTCCGTTTAATTTTACCTTGAAAAAGAAAGATTCAGGATATGAAATTGAGATCATCAATGCCGATGAAAAAATACTTTTAACTGATATCAAAATTCAGAACGACTCCATTTTTATTAAGTTTCCTATTTATGATTCTGAGATAAAGGCAAGAATTCAGGATACCGTTCTAACTGGATCTTGGTTTAACTACGCTAAAAGTGATGATTATGCTATTCCTTTTATTGCTTTTCACGATCAAGATCATCGGTTCAAAAAAAGAGCAAGTGCGAACAATTCAGTAGTTGGTAAATGGGAAACCGTTTTTAATTCAGACACAGATGATCTTTATAAAGCGATTGGCAAATTCAATTTGAATGGCCACAAACTAACGGGGACATTTCTTACTGAAACTGGGGATTACAGGTTTTTAGAGGGGATTACAACTACGGACTCTTTGTTCTTATCATGTTTTGATGGGGCTCACGCTTTTTTATTTACTGCAGAAATAAGTTCCGACACTTTATTGAAAGGTACTTTTTGGTCAGGGAAGCATTGGAAAGAACCGTGGATAGCTCATAAAAATAAAAATGCCCGAATTGGAAATCCTGATTCACTAACTTATTTAACTTCAAAAAATAATTCAATTGAATTTAGTTATCCTAATACCGATGATGTAATGATATCCCTAAGTGATACTCGATATAAAAACAAGCTAGTTCTTGTTCAAATTATGGGCACCTGGTGTCCAAACTGTATTGATGAAGGAAAATATCTAAAATCACTTTATGATGAGTACAGTGATGCTGGTTTAGAAATAATTGCCATTGCTTTTGAAAAAGCAAGAAACTCAGAAAAAGCTAAAGAAAATATCAGAAAATACAAGAAATCACTAAATATTCCTTATGAAGTGCTTTTAGCTGATATCAATTCCAACAAATCAAAAACAAGCCATCAGTTTCCAGCACTTAATAAGGTAATTTCATATCCAACGTTATTATATATAGATAAAAACAAAACTGTCAGAAAGATTCATACAGGCTTTTCAGGTCCAGGAACAGGAAAATACTATAGCAATTTTGTAAAAACTAACCAATTATATATAGAATCACTATTGAAAGCATCCTGAAAAAGAGAAAGATATTTTTAATCGAATTGAAAATTCTGTATCTTTACAAATTATATTTATCAGATTATTAGAAATGAAAAAGTTTTTAGCAATTTTAGTAGTAGTTGGGTTTATCGTATCCATTACTCCATCTTGCCAACAAATAAAATCTGCTTGTGGGATGAACAAAAGAACTTCCAAAAAGAAAGGTAAGGCAGTAAGAAGAATGGGTGGCGGCAATATGATCAATACTCCAGTACCAACTCCTATGCCTTAAGAATTTCCCTCCTACCTTTAAGGATCTTCAGGAATGACCTGCTTCGAATTTCATCCAAAGTAAGTCCTGTAATTTTTGTGTCTTCTTCTGTTATTGCACCGCAATTAAGTGCACTTAGAAAATAATTCAACAAGCCTTGTCCTGTAGCGGCATCATCAAATACATCACCTGTTAAAGTAGCTTGCGCAGCTCTGTCAACAAATCTTCGAAGCCTTTCTGCTGCATCTTCGTAACTTTCTAAAAAGAATGCATAAACAGCTGCATATCTGGTCGGCAATTGTGCAGGATTCAAATCCCATCCCTGATAAAATCCATTCCAAAGTGAATGTCGAATATGATCGTAGCCCATTTTCCATGCCCTGTGCACTACTCGAGCATTTTCTATCAGTTGTTCCTGGGTAAGTCCTTCTCCACGATGTGGACCAACAGGCATTACATTGGTTGCACCATCAGAGAGCCAAATTCCTGTTCCGCCTAAAGCAACCTTTGTCATATGATGTGCAAAATCGCAAACCGGATGAGACATAGTTTGATATTTAGCTGTTATGTTACAGGATGCCGTATAATCATAAGTACCAAAGTGACAAGCAATACATCTGCCATTTCCGGCATTAACAATTTCCATTAAGTTATTTTTCCCCTCACTACTCATAATTGACTGAGTAGTTTCTACCATGATCTCAATTTTTAATGTTCCATTTGGCAGATCGTTCGCTTCTTCTAATACATCAAATAATTTGGCCAGTGCTGCCACCTGATTGGGAATAGAAACTTTGGGAAGCATCACAACAAAATTGTCCGGCAACTTCCCTCCTGTTGTTTGTAAAAGAGTGGAAATATAAATATCTAATGTTCTTATTCCTCTTTCTTTTAGATCTTCAGTAAACGGTTTTATCCTTATACCAATGAAAGGTGGCAATGTACCTTCATGCATGCCTTTCGCTGTTTCTATAGCAGCATTAACAGCGGTATTGTCTTCCTCCTCGTCTGATCTATTTCCAAACCCATCCTCAAAGTCAATTCGAAAATCCTCTACAGGTTCGGTCTCCAATTTGTGTAAGACTTTGCAATAAACTTCATAATGCAGCCAACCCATGTATTTTCTTCTATCCGGGCCTGCCATTTGACTCAACTCTGAAGCAGTCTTTTGGATTGCATCAAGTTCCTTGGGTAATCCCTGCCAACCCTCCAAATCAAAAATTCGTGCAAAAACAGAGAAGTTAGGAGCATAAGTATTGAAAGAGTTCAATGCTGCCTTACCCAGTTTTTGGGCAATGTTATATAAAAATAGATCGGCACCTCCATAAACTGTATGAACAGGCTGCCTATCATGTTTGTCTCCAGGGTATTTCTTTTGAAAAGCCCGATTCGCTTTTCGCAGATCCTTTACTACCTTTTTATGTGCTTCATCTGGAATTGAAAGTTTCATATGCTGGATACTAGATTTTGGATTCTTGATGCTGGATTTTTGTTAGCTTCCTCTATATGTTGAATAACCGTATGGGTTTAACAAAAGTGGGACATGATAATGCTCTTCATCAGTAATTGAAAAAACAACCGGTACGGAAGGATAAAATCCTTTTATATTAGATTTAGAAAAATAATCTTCAGTTAAAAAAGTAAGTCGGTAATTTCCGGGCTTAAGTTCCTGATTATCCGGAAGTAAATCTGTAACACGTCCGTCTTCATTTGTTTCTCCTCTTGCCATTTCCTGCCAGCTATCATTATCTATTTCCTGATGTAAGATCACAGTAATGCCTTGTGCTGGTTTTCCTTGAGATGTATCTAATACATGGGTCGTTAATTGACTCATATTAAAGTTTTTAGTTTTCGGTTAAGAGCTTTTGCAGGCGTAATTTAGTAATCTTATTCTGTTCTTCCATTGCTATTTTAATTTCCTCTTCCGAATTATTATTAATTCTGGTTTTTAACAACTCAAGCATTTCATTTGCGCTTTTTCCTGTTGCGCAAACAATAAAGATATATCCAAATTTCTCTTCATATCGTTCATTATGATTGGCAAGTTCAATTAGTACATCTTCAGCAGCAACATTGACAGCAGATTGCTCATTTCCTGCCATTTCTTTTGTTGAATCAAATTTTTTCTCTAAACTTTTCAGATCACCTATTTTAGGATGATGTGTAAACGCTTCCAGCCAATCTGACTCGGTGCAATCATACCAATTTTTATCTGCTTGTTCTAATAGTAACTCAAGGCTTTCAACTGCCGATGCATTTAACATTTTCTCAATCCATTTATTCGCCCCACAACATTTGCTTAAGGCATCCCTTCTTGCACCTTCATCTAAATTATTAAATTCCTCCAAGTTCATTACTTCACAATATTGCCATATAACCTTAACCTACTTACTCCCCCATCAGGGTATATTTTAAGCTTGGCATAGTTTGCCCTTGGATGTTCCTTTATTTCTGAAATAAATTCATGCTCTTTATGGGCTTCTAGTTTTACTCGGGTTAGAACTTCCTCCCAACCATCGTCCATATATTCAGGAATTTCATCATTTTCTGTATAGCATAATTCCAATGAAAAAGTGTCTGGATAATTTCCCTTAAAGTGATTGGTATCTACTATAACCTTTTTGATGATCCAAGAATGTGCAAGCTTGATCATTACCCAATCTACATTTTCAGGATCACGATTTCTTTTTGTTTCCCATCCGTCACCCATATTCTCACTTCTACCTGGCATTATCAAATTACCCATGTGACTAAAAAACATGTCATTGCACAAAACAGATCTTCCACCATTTTCCGCAGCCGCAAGATCAATCGTGTCATTATCACTTACTAACTCCCAATTTTTATAAACATCACCATAAGCCCTAAATCGTGCTACTCCCCCATCGGGATAAATATTCAGTTTAAGATGAGTCCATCTATTCTCGTTATTAATATCAAAAAAATGCTGACTTCCAGGAGCAAGATCAACTCTGGGTAAAATTTCGGTCCAATCACAATTTAGCAGTTCATCATTGTTCAAATCTTCATCTGTACAAATTGCCATAACAGAAGCATGAGGTGGGTGGTTCCCTAGAAAATAATTGGTATCAATGTCAAACCCCTTAATTACACCGGAAGCTCCTAGTTTAATGATACACCAATCATGTCCTGAAGTTCGTTTTCTTCTTGATTCCCAACCATCCATCCATTTACCATGATCTGTGTATTTATCCTCAATAAAAATGCCTCTGCCTTGTTTCAATAAGTTTTCCATTGGAGCAAAAAAATCATCGCTGCAA
>JAESTI010000124.1 GCA_016763665.1 Bacteroidia bacterium
CATCGGAATTGCCTATGATGTTCAAGGCGAATATCCCAAAGCATTGGAATACTTTTTCAAAGCCTTGGAGATGAGTGAAGAACTTGGCAATAAAAGCCACATTGCAAGTCATCTTGGCAACATTGGAAATGTCTATTGGAATCAAGGTGACTACCCCAAAGCATTGGAATACCATTTCAAAGCATTGAAGATGGATGAAGAGTTGGGAAATAAAAACGAAATCGCAAGACATCTAAGCAATATCGGACTTGTTTATTGGAATCAAGGCGACTATCCCAAAGCATTGGAATATTATTTCAAGGCATTGAAGATGATGAAGGAACTGGAAGATAAAAATGGTGTTGCATCAATCCTCAGCAACATCGGAAATATCTATAATATTCAAAGCGACTATCCTGAAGCATTGGAATACCATTTCAAGGCATTGAAGATTGGGGAAGAATTAGGAAATAAAACTACAATAGCAATACAACTTGGCAATATCGCAATTGACTATGATTCTCAAGGGGACTATCCCAAAGCATTGGAATACGATTTCAAGGCATTGAAGAAAATGATGGAACTGGGAAATAAAAATGGTATTGCAACAATCCTCGGCAATACCGGTAATGTCTATAAGTATCAAGGTGACTATCCTAAAGCATTGGAATACTATTTCAAGGCGTTAAAGATGGATGAAGAGTTGGGAAATAAAAACGGCATTACAAGGCACTTCGGCAACATTGGCTTCCTCTACACCCAAACTGGCCGTTTTGCAGAAGCCCAATTCTATTTAGATAGTGCACTTGTAATATCTGAAAATATTGGCACACTTTCATATATCAGAGATCATCATCAAAGACTTAGTCAACTCTACGACACCACTGCCCAACTCCTTACGCGTGGGGTAACCATAAACCTGACAAGTTCTAGAAACCTGTCAGGCTTGTGGCGCAAGGCTTACCGGCACTATAAACAATACACCACGGCTAAAGATTCCCTCTTCAACGAAGAAAAAGCCAAGGATATTGGCAGGTTGGAGCAGAAGCATGAGTTTGAGATGGACATGCTCCTGGAAGAGCAAATTAAGAATGAAGAATTAAGAATTAAGAATGAAAGTATAGCAAGGAGGAATAAGTTGCAATATTCGGGAATTGTGCTGGGATTGGTGTTTTTGTTTATGGGTATTTTTATTGGAGCAAGGCGGTTCAGAAAAATAGAAGTTCACAAAACCTACCGATACTACGTCAGAATAATGGAGGTGACACTGTTTATCGCGTTCCTAATATTATTTGAGTTCGTACTAGTCTTGTTAGATTCCCACATAGAACAATTTACCGGAGGCGAACCACTCTACAAACTTATGATCAACGCGCTGTTGGCTGGAGCCATTTTCCCTTTACACAGTTTCTTAGAAGCCAAACTAAAAGGCAGAGTGATTAAGACTGAAAAGGAAAATTCATCTGAAACTTCAATATCTTGATATTTTTTGTGAGGCTCAGAAGGTATGTCTTTGTTTTCTTTCTGAAAAAGACTTGATAAGAAATCGATTACTAATAGAAGAGTATCTTATAAGTTAGCTATCTTCTTTTTTAATAATCGAATTATTCCACCCAATAAGGGAATGTTTTCATAAAACAATTCTCCCGCATCAAAGTAATCTCTGTGTTTGGTTATTTTTTGTTCAAATATAAGTACTGAAATTCCTGATGCTTTTACATTTTTCTTAGGCTTTTTAAGTTCCAATTTCATCTCCCAACTTAAATATGCCTTGTTATCAGTAATAGTTTCATCCGTAAATAGAAACGAACCTTGAACCAAATTTTCATTCAGTTTTTTAAAGTACGATTTTAGATTTTCAATTCCGTTTATTTCGTGAATTGGGTCTGTGAATATTACCTTGTCTGAATAAATTTCATTTAAAATTGAAACATCATCTAAATTCAATTCAGTAAAATATCTTTTAAATTTTTTGATTACTTCATTATTCATATTTGATTACCAGATATGAAAGGTTATGCATCAGTCATGATTACTGCAGCCAGTTATTTTATTATTCTGAACTCTGATTTATTACCATGATGTCACTCATTCTCATCTTCTTCTTTTGCTTCATTCTCGTAGTAATATATTCTTACCCTTGCTACATCCCTGAGATAATCTATTCTACCTATTTCTACCCGATGAATATTAATGCCTGTTCTTTCTTTAAGTAAAGTGATCAATTCACCTCTTTTTTCTGGAGTTATTAATTCTACTTTTTCCAAAAGGATGAGTTTACGGCTTTCATGTTTTACCAAGAATTTTTTCTCTAAAAGATAGGTAATTAATACAATCGCAAAATTGGTAGTAATTAATTCGGCATAGCTTACTTTTTTGTTTGCCAGGGCATTTATAACAGAAATGCCAATTATTACAAAAAGGTAGGTCATTTCTTTAATTGGGATGGTATTGGTTCTATACCTGATGATACCAAATATTGCAAAAAGGCCTAAAGCAAAACCCAACCCCAGCTTCACATTGGATAACAAATGACATAAAAAGAAAACAATTACACTAAACAGAATGTACGTAAATAAATAGTCTTTTCTTTTTGCTGACGAATAGTATAATTTAACAAGACAGTATACAACTAAGCTGTTAAACAAAAACCGTACAATTAGTTCCAGAAAGTCCTCTGAATCTACTACTCGGATTCCAAAAAATTTTACGGCTAAGAGTATTTCATGTGCTGCTTCCATAAGTGATTTTATTTAAGATGTTAAGTTTAGGTTTAAACCGGTTTATTTTTACATTTTTATACATTAATACAATTCCCATACAATATTTTACTAAATCCTAAAGGTTGGATTTTAGCATTTCTCATAAATTGAATAATCGGAGAATTAAGTGTTTGAGCTCCTTGCTTGACTTCTGCAATTACCAGGTTGTTTACTTTTAGTTCTTCCTCCTCAACTTTATATGTTAGATCCAAGTCAATTGTAACTCGCTCCTGGAAGTCTTTTTGAACCAATGTTATTCTTGTATAGTTTACCCATAATTTAGGTTTTAACAGATCGGCATTCATTTTTATGATCCCTTCAATTAAGTCTTTAGATCTTCCTTTAAACTCAGGTTTTATATTTATTCTTTTGATCCTTTTTTTTATTGTTCTTGCCTTGTTCGACTTAAATTTAACTTCTAAAAATGTTTTATCAACTTCAACATAGCGCCTGAATCTTACTTTATATCTGTTTAATTTACCATTATGATGCTGCGTATAAAATTGAAAATCATCTGTATCAAAGTAAAGTGTTTCATACTGGCTTCCCCTTTTATTACTAATTTCCAATATCTTGTAATGTGCTGTTAATTCTTCTAAAAGGCTAGGCAAACTTTGCGCATTGAAGATGAATTTAGTATCCCTACGGTCCATTAATTTAACACTATCCATTTCTTCTAAAGTGATAGGATCAAAGGACTTTATATTTTCTTCAATGGGAATCAAAATAGTTATTTATAGTAGGGAATTTCCCTTCTTTTATTTGATTTATACTGTTTTTCTATCGTTACTCTTCCTGGAGCTACATTCCTGAAATATCATCTAAATAAACAAATACCGTATATTTCTCTTTGCTAAATTTTTGAATATGGCCAGTAAACTTAATTATTTATTGTTAAGTGATTATTAAGCTTATATTATTAGATAATTATTATTTTTATTTTTCAGAATATGCATCATTAATGTTGCAATATCTTGAAATGTAACGTTTTAAAAAAAACAAAAATATTACTTATGTAAAAGAGTGGATTTTTGATATTTAAAAATGAGCAAATTACTGATTTTATGCAGACACGGAAAGTCAGATTATCCTGATGATGCAAAAGATTTTGATCGCACATTAACACAACGAGGATTGGATGATTCTAAGCTAATTGGTCGATTATTTAAGAAGATGGCTATTGTACCAGGGTGTGTATTAGCTTCCCCTGCAATACGTGCCAGTGTTACGTCAATTACTATGATGCAGGAGTTAGGTTTTACAGATCAAATTCAATGGGAAAAATCATTGTATGAGGAAGGATTAGAAAATGCATTAAAATTAACGAGTAATATTAGTAATGAATTCAACACCGCTATGATAATCGGGCATAACCCAACAATGGAAGAAATAGCACATACTTTTTTGAATATGAAAAGTGTTATTAATATTCCTACATGTGGAATTGTGGCCATTGAATTTTATGTGGAGGACTGGCAGTCTATTAACTCAACCAACGCAATATTGAAATGGTTTATAAGGCCAAAATTGATTAGGGATTAATTAGGGTCCGTCTTTAAAGTCAAATTCTGGAGCAGATGTACGAATTACAACTCCTCCACATCCTTCTTATACTGCGTTATCCTTTCCCTGATCTTTTTCCTTTGTACTTTGATGATCCGCTTTTTGAGTTTTCCCCCAAAGAATTGATGAAGTGGAAACATCAATCCTGCAATTCCTGCATTAAAAATAAGTTTGTATCCGGGAGCACCACCTGTATATTGTTCTATGTGTGGATCAGCCAA
>JAESTI010000125.1 GCA_016763665.1 Bacteroidia bacterium
AAAAATAAGACAGTAACTAAGCGGCAATTTGGTTTACACCCGTTTCATCATCAATATTCGTAAATATATTTTTTTGTATTTACCAATTTCCCGTCTTTATCAAATGTTTTTCTTGCAGTTCTCATTCCTTTTTTATCATAGGTATAAGTGATCTTTTTTGTGATATTGTTATTTCCATTAGAGGTCAATTCTTCCGTTTTTTCTCCAAATGCATTGAATTTGTAGTTTCTCTTTCTTATTAATTTATCATTTGCATCATAAGTGGTTTCTTCAATCTTATCGTTCTGGGCATTGTATTTAATTTTGACTTTTCGTCTGATTTTCCCATCTGTACCATAGGAAATTTCCTCAATTACATCATTATTCTTGTTATATGTGAAGGTTTCTCTGCGCTTAACATCACCCATTTTATTGTAAGTAAATCGTTCGATAGTATTGCCTGATCTATCAAATTTTTCAAATGAATCTTTAATTGTACTCCATTTACCATCCTTGAATTTAGTAACGGTGCTGGTAGAAGAATTTATTCCGTTTTTTTTGATCTCTTTTTTGCTTTGAGAAAAAGCATTGGAGGTAATCAAGGAAAAGACAACAATTATGAAGAAAAATCTCATTTTTCTATTGGTAAATTAAAATATCTGATAATTCAACAGTTTGCCCTTTTTGGGTAATTGTTCCAGTTTTTTCAACCGCCATTGCACATGAATTGTAGTTATTTGCATTGTCGAATTTATCACATTTGGAAAAAGCATAAACTGTATAATTGCCGATAATCAGGTTCTTGAATTCATAACTTCCATCAGTATTTGTTCTTACATCTCCGAAATAACTGGCATCATTATCATATTTAATAAAAACTCGTTCATTTCCGATGTAATAATCATCATTTAATTGACCTGATGAGTTATAGTTTTCTTCAAAGATTTTCCCTTTAATTGTGGAGTTTCCATCATTAGGGTCAATATTTTTCCTGAGTTCAATATCCGAAACAGAAACAGTACTTTTGTTCTCAGTAATTTCCACAGCAATCTCAACTGGTTTTATTCCGGAATCACAGGTATCGCAATCCTCATAAGCAAAAACCTTATAGTCACCATTTCTCAAAAATTTGAATTGATATTGACCATCCTGATGGGTATCTGTGTCATCATCGAAAATGGTGTGATCACCATATGTTATAAATACTTGCTCATCAACTGCGTTTTGTTTTTCAATGAATTTGTCATTGTGATCATATAAATTGAAATATACGTTTCCTGTAATGTTTGATGTACCTCCTTCGCCAGGCTCTTTTGAACAAGAACTTGCCAGTACTAAGATTATCGAAACAATGATGATGTTAAGTGATTTCATAAGAACTTGATTAAACCGTTTTAATTATAATTCAAAAGTAAAAATAAGTATTAATTCAGAGGTAGTAAATCTAAAAATATTAAAATCTTACGAGCCTAAATTGATCAAAATTGTTCAAAAACACCTAATCCATATAGTGCAAAGTCGTATTTAATAGGATCATAAGGGTTCAATTTTTTTAAGCAATTAGTCAGTTCCATTACCGCTTTCCAATCATCTTGGTTTCTTTTCAGGATGCCCAATTTTCTGGCAATCTTTCCTGTATGTATGTCTAAAGGGCAGCAAAGTTGAGCCTGATTTATGTTTTCCCAAATTCCGAAATCAACACCTCGCTTGTCATTTCTTACCATCCAACGTAAATACATATTTAATCTCTTGCAAGATGAATTTTTATGTGGACTAGAAACATGTTTCATTGTACGAACTGAGTGATTGTCTAGATCAAAGAAGACTGCTTTCAATTGAGTCAAACCATTCTTGATCGTTTCATCATTTTTATTGATTGCATTGCTGATAACATATTCCAGCCCTTTATGATATTTGTAAATATTATTTAGCGCTCGTATAAAGTATTTACAATCCACACCGTTAAAGGTGCGATGAACAAACTTTTCAAAAGGCTTTAGGTCATGGGGGAGATGATTGATTATAAAATCGTGTGGAGAATTGTCCATCATCTCCATTAACTTGCTCGCGTTTCTTAATATTATCGGCCTTTGTCCCCATGAAATTGTTGCCGAAAAAAAACCTGCAATTTCAATATCCTCTTTCTTTGAAAATTGATGTGGAATAGAAATCGGGTCGGTTTCTATAAAGGAAGAGTTATTGAATTGATCATGTTTCTCGTCAAGAAATTCTTTGAGTTCAGAAAGGGAAAGTTCCACTGCTAGTGTAGTAATTTGTTAAAAGGGGTTGCTATTTTAAATATTTGACATTTGGATTTTGATATTGTTTAGGATTTAGATATTAGAATTTAGGATTTACTTACTCAATTCAGTTAACTTATTTGCAAATCGATACACTAGTCTTCCAAAAAACTTAAGATATTATCGATTGAAATTTTGTTGGCTGAATTAATAAGGTCTTCTAAGATCTTAGGGTCTTTAGTGTCAATTTTTATCAAATTTTCAAGCTGCGGCTGTACCCTTAAGTAGTGCTTGTCAACATCGTCATTGTAATTTAAAACTTGCTTGACATAATATTCTGATGATTGGATGTTTGATTCAGTGATCAAGTCTGGTAAATACTTTATCCATTTCAATGAACCCCAGTCACCGTCACCAATTTCTTTCAAAGAAATTCTATTTTGATTAGCAGTTCCGGTTCCAATGGATAACATCTTGATATCATGCATGTTATATCCCAATCCATTCTTTAAATTTTTATTGATCGCAAAAGCCAAAGCAGCCATTGCAGGATGATTTATTGAAACTCCACCATCAATAAAATGCTGCTCTCTTATTGGGAAATAAGTTGGTGCTGCGCTGGTTCGGCAGGCGACATCAACTAGCTTTTCATTACTATCATTTTCGTCCACAGAATTGTAAACTTTTGGCCTGAAATTTACGGGATTGCCTTCCTTTTCTGGAGAGATATCAAATGCTGGAATTAAAACATTGCAATTGGATTTTTTCTTGAGATTTCCTAACGTGGTATCTCCAAAAATTACATGTAAAATTCTTTCCAGATTTTTCTGATCATAATCAGCTCCTAAGCTCTTCCCAAAACCGTCTTTGATATCATCAAGAACATTGTCTTTGAAAATATTGCGGGTTTTAACTAAATAAAATTCCTGGACTTCTTTAGCACTCAATCCATGAGCAAGACATAGTACGATCAATCCTCCGGTGGATGTTCCGGCCATTAATTGAAAATGTTCTCGTAAAGGTTTGTTAAGTTCCTCCTCTAATCGTGCTAGTAAAGTTATTGGAAGTAATCCCCTAATCCCTCCTCCATCTATGGATAGGATTTTTTTCATGATAAATTTAGGGCTTATCTTTTTTTCCGTCTTTGTTGATGACGTTTATTTCTGTCCCTATCGTTACGACCTCTATCGTTTCTAGGCCGGGTTGACTGAGGTATAACCAACTTTAATTCAGGGTCAACTTTTAATTTTCCACCAGATAACTCGTTAAGATTTTCAAAGATAATAGCATCATCCATGATCTCTTTGTTCCACTGCTTGTGAGCAATTTTCATAAAATTGGCAATAGCAACTGTCAATGCAGTTTTTTCCTCACCATCTTCTAATTCCATAGCTTTAGCTATCATTTCTTCTATATTCCTACCGTAAACCCTGAACTTGATTTTATGTTTGCGATATTCCAGTTTCTTAGGTTTTACTTGCTTATCTGCAGGGTTTGGTTTGGGATAAGGTGAATCAACATCTAATTTATATCCGGAAATCATGAATAGGTGATCCCAAAGCTTATGTTTAAAGTCAGGAACATCTCTTAAATGTGGGTTCCAATATCCCATCAGATCAATAACTTCTCGTGCACCCTGATTCCTTTTTTCATCATCTTTTTCAGTCAACAAGTGCTCTACCATGCTCTGAATATTTCTGCCATATTCCGGCACAATTAATTGACTTCTTCTTGAATTATATTCCATATCTACAAATTATAATTTTGGATTTATTGTTGGTATCCCGTGGAAAGTAAGTTGCAAAGATACTATAAGTGCCTGAGAATTAAAAATTCATAAGAGCGAATTGCGAATATTTACGAAAGTACGAATAACCCTTTTATATGATTTTCAATTTGGCGTATTTTAAAAGGAGGCTTTTTTGACCGAATCCCTGAAAGAAAACCGTAGCTTTTTGACTGTCTGCCTTTCCATCCAAACTTATTACCTTTCCTTTTCCAAATTTTTGGTGCTCAACTTGCATACCTGTTTTTAACCCTGATGGATCATCAGCATCAAATATTTGCACAGCTGGCTTGTTGGAAACGATATCCTTAACTTTTTTCAGATTTTTAAGTTGTTGATTAACAATGTTATTATTTCGTGGTTTAGTATTACTCGTTTTTTTCTTTTGGAAATGCTGAAATGAATTGTTGTTATTGCCTGTTAATTTATTATAGCCCCATCCTCCGGTTTCAAATTGTGGAGTGCTTTGAATTTGTTCCAGGTAAATGGGGTCAATTTCAGATATGAATCGGGATGGTTCGCAGCTATTTAGTGTACCCCAGCGATATCGGTTTTCAGCGTATGACAAAGTCAGCTTTTGCTTCGCTCGTGTCATGGCAACATAAAACAATCGTCTTTCTTCTTCTAAATCTTCCCGACTTCCCATTGACATTTGCGAAGGAAATAATTCTTCCTCCAAACCAACTATGTAAACATTTGGAAATTCCAGTCCTTTAG
>JAESTI010000410.1 GCA_016763665.1 Bacteroidia bacterium
CGAATGTTGCGGCAACCACCGCAGCCGTCGCTGTAGCTGTCAATTTCTTCAAGAAAGTCATGGAAATCCTCCTAGTTGGGTTTAGTCGTTGGGTTAGATGGTGAGCATTACGCTCTTTATGCGGCCCTTTATCTCCACCGCGTTACAAGCCGAGCATTCTGGGCACGGCAAGAGTCAAATCCGGCCAATAAGCAATGACAAAAAGCACGATCACTTCGCCCAAAAGGAAGGGCCAAAGCGACTTGGCACAGTGCTATTTCATGATTTGAGAGTAAAAATTTTATCAATTTGGCTAAGGAAAGTACAGCCAACAAGATTCCAGACACCAATGCAATTAGAAAGTAGCCATTAATTTTTTCTTCTAATGCTTTCCATTTCCCTGTAAATAAAAGTTTAACAGCCTCTAGATCAACGCTGTTTAAGCTTCCAATGAGCTTTTCATAAATACCTGTAATGAAAGCGATGGTGCCTCCGGAAACTCCTGGAATTACGTCTGCTGCTCCCATAGCCATTGCTTTTATGGCAACAGAAATGTAGTATTTAAAATTTTTCATAAAAGGAACCGGATCGGGGACAATTGTAGTTTATAACTGAGTAGTACTTGTTTTTCTAATAATGCGAATATACTAATGAATACAAATGATACTAATATCTACGAATTACGAATTAACGATTTTACGAATACCCGGCTTAGGAATTGCTGGTTAATTCCCCTTTTTCAGAGAAATAAGTCAATTTTCGTTTATTTATTTTCCCTTTTTCCAGATCGTAAACGTTGCAAAAATTTATTGGATTTGCGTATAGATGAATTGTAATTGCAGGTTCTTTTCCTGAATTCTTAATGATGTGTAAACCGATACCATCGTGAATGTATGCTACTTGCCCTTTAGCAAAGATTGTTTCGTTAGTTTCTTTTAAAACGCAGTTGTCGTTTTCTTCAGATTCAATTTTATATTGAACCTCTTCCATTTGGCCTTTAGCAATATACATCCAGCAATCTTGACCCTCATGGTTATGGATAGGGCTGTATTGTCCAACATCCCAACAAAGCACAATTAACTCATATGCTTTAGTTCTTTCAATAAGGTTTCTTGTGTAAAACTCCTTACGCCAATGACAATATGGCTTCAAATCGTTTTCGTCCATATCAATGGCATTCATAACATTGCCATACTCCACAAAATTCTTCACTTCAGGATCAAGTGAATTGACCAGGGTTTCTACGGATTTAATGGTTAGGATATTGTCAATCATGATAATACCTTTTCAGTTTCATAAATTTTGGAAATGGTATTTACAAAATAACTGATGTCTTCTTTTGTGGTTCCCCAACCAAAACTAATTCTTAAAGTTGACTGAGCAACTTCTTTTGAAATTTTCATTGCTGTTAGCACATGCGAGGGATCACCGGTTGTTGCTGCTGCTCCGGCAGAAACACAAATGCCATGATTGGACAGTTCAGTTTGAAGAAAATCAGCTGACATTCCTTCAAAAGTCGCTGAAATAGTATTTGATAATCTATCTCCATTTCCATGAAATGTAACACGGTCATTAAACGATTCTTGTAAGCCAAGTTTTAACACTGCAGATAATTCTTCTGAAGATGTTTGATTTGCAAATTCTCCTTGTTCTAATAACTCCAATGCCCTTCCGAATGCAGCTGCTCCGGCTGCATTTTCAGTACCATTACGCATACCACATTGCTGTCCGCACCCGTGAATTAAAGGGTCAATCTCAATATTTTCTTTTAATATCAACACTCCTACACCCTTAGGGGAGTATAGTTTATGTGCAGAGAATGACATGGAATCTACCCCCAAAGCCTTAAAATCTATGGGCATTTTTCCTAAAGAACATACGGCATCTGTATGACAAATGACGTTTTTCTCTTTACAAATTTGGGCAATTTCTTTGATAGGTTGTATAATGCCTGTCTCATTATTGGCAAGCATTACAGATACCAAATAAGTATCTTCTCTAATGGCATTTTTTAAGTCGTTCAATTCAACTATGCCATCAGCATTAACTGGTAATAGAGTTAGATCCAGGTTATAAGATTCACTAATATATTTGGCGGTTCTTAGTATAGATTTGTGCTCAATTGAAGAAATAATAAAGTGCTTTTTCCCATTTTTTAAGGCAGGTTGAACCAAACCTTTTAAGAACCAATTGTTAGATTCTGTTCCACCTGAAGTAAACCAAATTTCGCTGGTAGAACAGTTGATAACATTTGCTATGTTTTTTTTTGCAGACTCTATTTCGTGTGAAGCATTGTTGCCTCCTAAATGAGCACTGGAAGGATTGGCATATAAAGCCGTTACCTCATTGAATTTTTCTAAAACTTTAGGATGAAGTGGGGTAGAAGCGTTATAATCAAGATAGCAGTTATTCCCGTCTTTCATTTTTCGCAGTTTGCTTCACTGTGTTTTCGGCTCCGTTTCCATTTAAGAAAAATGAAAAGGTATCACTTCTTAAACCTAATCGTAATGTTTCTACAGGGATTACTTCATTCGGAGCAATATTTCCAAGATTAACATTAGCTCCCAATAGTTTAATAAAATATATTTGTTGAGGTTTTAAAGGAGCTTCCCACAAGATCTGATCCTGGTCAATTTTAGTTAATATTTCCTGAACAAGACCTGATCTTACTTCACCTGTACCTCTGTAAAGTCCAACATTACCACTTTCTCGTGCTTCTGCAATAACTTTCCATGCACCGGCCTCAATTTCTTTTTGGATAAATTCTATCCACTTATATGGCGGATAAATCACATCCGCATCCTTAGATCCTACTTCAGAAAGTACAGTTACTTGTTTTGATAAATCTTCTATGTACTTGCATTTTTCATCATGCTCCATTGTCATAGAACCATCGGATACTTCACAAAACTCCAGATCGTATTTATCCAGTAACTTTTTGTAGTCATCATACTGACCTCTAACTACAAATGCCTCAAACAATGTTCCACCAAAATAAGTCTTAATGCCTGCATTCTTGTAAGCAGTTAACTTATCTTTAAGATTAGCTGTAACAAATGAGGTTGCCCAGCCGAATTTCACAAAATCTGTAAATTCTGCGGACATAGAAATGAAATTCTCTACTTCATTAATGCTAAGTCCTTTGTCCATCACCATTGTGATGCCAGCTTCTCTTGGTTTGCTGGTCCTCTCTGGAAGGTCGTTCAATGAGTAATTCACACTTAAAATTATTTAGATGGCAAATTTAAGAAGAAATTTGGAAAAGAGAGTAAATTATGGCTTATATAGGTTTATGAGATCTTGAATGATCTTATTGTTTTTTAAGTGGGGATAGTGTTCAAAGATCAAGTTATGTTTAGAGTAATCTCTAGTTAATGCTTGTTCTAAATAAACTGCGCCTTCTTTGTATTTATTTTGCTTGAAGAAATATACAGATATCAAATAATAATAATCTACAAATTCAGGATTATGCCTGATACCTTCAAATAAAGTATCAATTGCTGTATCAAGTTGCTTGTCTTCAAATAAAGCATAAGACCAATCCATCCAGATATCTGTACTTTCCGGAGCGAGTTCTGCTACTCTTTTATATGCACCGGTTGCAGACTCAACATTGCCAAGTTTTGCCTCAGCATCTCCAAGTGCATGCCAATATTCCGGATTTTTACTATCTAGTTTTATAGATTTTTTAAAGAAATGAATAGATTCAAACCATCTCTCTTCGTTTTCTAAAGTTATTCCAATACCAAACCATGCTTCAGCCAATTCAGGGTCAATTTTGGTTGCTTTTTTATAAAAAGAACGGGCCTCGTCCATTTTTTCCAGCTTCTCATAACATTCTCCTATATTATAATAGGTTACCGCTTCAGGAGATTCATATTCGAAAGTACATTTGTAAATTTCAATAGCATCCTCATATTTCTCCATGTTGGCCAATGTATTGCCTTTGTTGAAATGAGCAGCAGCAAAATTCTCTTTTATCAGGATAGCATAATCATATGCCATGATAGCCTTGTCGTATTTCTCTAACTTATTATAAACATTTCCTAAATTATACCAAGCTGCATAGGAGTAAGGTTCTTTATCAATAAATTGGTCGTAGAATTCAATGCTCTCTTGAGACTGATTGATCAGATCATAGCAAAATGCTATTTCATAGAGTATCTCTTCATTGTTTGGATTTTCATCTAAACATTGTTTTAGTAAGCGAATCGCTTTTTCGAAATTTCCCTGGTTTTGATATACAGTAGCCAGGCAAAGATAAATTTCATCTTTATCTTCAGATATCGGTAAGGCTGTAGTATAACACTTAATGGCTTCATTATAACAACCCAGGTAATTGTAAGCATCTCCTCTAAGCAATAATATATCAGGGCTGGATGGTTCTAATACTTCAGCTTTGTCTAAAACTTCAAGCGCTGTTTTGTAGTCTGTTGTATTGATTAGGATCTGTGCTTTCTTTATAAGAAAAGTAGCATCAAAGGAATATTGCGATATGGCATATTTTACAACACGAAGAGCTCGAACAGGATCGTGTTTATCAAGGTAGTAATCAATAATATTTTCAAAAGCATCAGGTTCAAAGAAATATTGATCCTTTTTTCGTAGCATTTCTTCAAACCGTTGAACGGAAGATTTCTGATCTTCTTCGTTAAATTCGTCTTCAAACTCTTCTCTCATCTATCGTAGGATAAAATTAGTTTTTACGAATATACTACAAATACCCCAATTTTCAGTACGAAATCAACCCTACTTTTCAACAAGTCCATGGGGATAACTCCTACTATTTATACTATATTTGTTATACTATATTTGTCACAAAAATGTTATAGTAAAAGCGATATAATCCTTACAGGACGTGGATGACAAAAAAATTTATTTTGCTTCTGATTTTCACTTGGGTTCTGATCATTTCGGGAATTCATTAGAAAGAGAGAAGCGAATTATTCGTTGGTTAGACCATATAAAAAATGACGCCGCTGAGCTGTATTTGGTTGGTGATATATTTGAGTTTTGGTTTGAATATAAACGTGCGGTACCTAAAGGATTTGTTAGGTTGTTAGGTAAGTTAGCTGAGATATCCGATTCGGGAATACCCATTCATTACCTTACAGGAAATCATGATATTTGGTTAAAAACATATTTTCAGGAAGAACTTAACTTTAAGGTTTACTTTGAACCAGTTATCAGAGATATTAATGGCTTGAAGTTTTACATTGCTCATGGTGATGGCCTAGGCCCAGGAGATTTTGGCGGTAAGTTTGTGAATAGCATAATGAAGAATGGCATTGCCAAATGGTTGTTTGGTAAGATTCATCCTGACTTGGGAATTAAGTTAGGGTATTACTTCTCACATAAAAGTGGAGTTAAAAGTAAAAGAAATGGAGAATTATATCACGGTGATGATAAAGAGCTATTGGTACTGCACTCAAAGTCAGTTCTGGAAAAAGAGCATGTTGACTTTTTCATATTCGGACACCGACACATGGCTTTAGATATGAAATTGACCGAAACTTCCCGCTATGTGAATTTAGGAGATTGGCTTAATATCAACAGCTATGGTGAATTAGATGGCAAGAATTTTGAATTAAAATATTTTGAACAAGAGTTACCTGTTGTATGATCTTTATTCAAATATTTTTAATTTTTCTACTAAACCTAACCTCTCAGGAATTAAGGCTGGTA
>JAESTI010000126.1 GCA_016763665.1 Bacteroidia bacterium
ATAAACTGCTAACAATGAAAATATTGACAGCATAAAAACTATGTACCATATAACTCTGTCGCCTTTTAAATGTTGAATTATATTATGCATAAATTATAATGACTTAACTGATTTTTTAAATTCTTCGCCTCTTTCTTCATAATTTGCAAACAAGTCAAAACTTGCGCATGCCGGAGACAACAATACAACTTCATCTTTCTTCCCAATTTGATACGCACTATTTACTGCCTGCTCCATTGTTTGGGCTTCAACCATTCTATCAACCAAACCGTTGAAAGATGATTTGATCTTTTCATTATCCTTTCCTAAACAAATGATTGCTTTTACTTTATCTTCTACCAACTCTTTGAGCTGACTATAATCATTCCCTTTATCCACTCCGCCAACAATCCATACAATTGGAGCGCTCATACATTCCAATGCATACCAAACTGCATTTACATTAGTTGCTTTCGAATCGTTGATAAATTTGATTCCATGGATCGTAGCTACAAATTCCAGCCGGTGTGAAATATTTTTGAAATCAGAAAGGCTTTCACGGATGAGTTCCTTTCTTAGTTCCATAGCTTTTGCAACAACTGCTGCTGCCATTGCATTGTAAATGTTGTGCTGTCCGGGTAGTGACATTTGGTTTAAATCCATTGTGAATTCGGAATTATTTAAGTTGATTTTAATTTCATTTTGATTTACAAAAGCTCCGTTTTCAAATTCCTGAGTCAATGAAAAAGGAACCATTTGTGCTTTTATATTTGAATTACTTAGTTGCTTTATTGTGATCTCATCATCATGACAATAAATAAAGTAATCATTCGATGTTTGATTTTGAGTTATTCGAAATTTTGACCTTGTATATTCATCTATATCATTGTTATACCTGTCTAAATGATCTGGTGTAATGTTCAGCAAGACAGCAAAATTCAATTTGCTTTTGAACATTCCGTCTAGTTGAAAGCTGCTTAGCTCGATCACATAATATTCAAAATCGTTTTCAGCAACCTGCTTTGCAAAACTATCTCCAACATTTCCTGCCATTCCAACATTCAAGCCCGCTTTCTTTAATATGTGGTACATCAAAAGAGTTGTAGTCGTTTTGCCATTAGTTCCAGTTATTCCAATCAGTACTGCATCAGTATATCTACAAGCAAATTCTATCTCTGAAATAATTGGAATCTCTTTACTCTTTAATTGCTGAATAAGAGGTGTTGTTTCCGGAATACCCGGGCTTTTCACCACTTCATCAGCAGTAAAGATCAACTCTTCAGTATGCTGGTTTTCTTCAAACTCAATATCAAGATCTAAAAGAACGTCTTTATAATTTTGCTTGATCTCCCCATTATCTGAGACCAAGACATTATAACCTTGTTTTTTAGCCAGAACAGCTGTTCCGACTCCACTTTCTCCTCCTCCAAGTACTATCAGTTTTGCCATTCTTGTGGCATTGCGCAGAAATAATTTGGCATTCTGGCTTGTCCTTTTGCCCTTTTTTTTCGTTGCAAAAACTTTAAATAGCTAAGGCTATTCGCAGCTTTTACGCCTTGAAAAAGAACAAAATTACTACGCCATTTATACCAACTTATTTCTGCACAATGCCAATTCATTATCGAAGTTTTAATGTAAGTATGGTTAATACCGCTAACATTAAACCTACAATCCAAAATCGTGTAACTATTTTTGATTCGTTATATCCAAGTAATTGATAATGATGATGCAGAGGTGCCATTTTGAAAACCCTGCGCCCCACACCAAACCTTTTCCTGGTATACTTAAAGTAACCTACTTGAAGGATAACCGATAAATTTTCTACCAAAAACACACCACAAAGAATAGGTATCAACAATTCCTTTCTTACCATAATTGCCAATACTGCTATTATTCCACCCAGTGTTAAACTTCCGGTATCTCCCATGAAAACCTGTGCGGGATAAGCATTATACCATAGGAAGCCAACGCATGCGCCAATAAGTGCTCCAATAAACACTACCAATTCTCCGATGTTTGGTATGAACATGATGTTCAAATACTTCGAGAAAAAGTAATGACCGGAAACATATGCCAGTATTCCTATCGTTCCTGCAATTATCGCAGAGGTTCCGGTGGCTAAACCATCAAGACCATCAGTAATATTAGCCCCATTGGAAACTGCTGTAACGATGAAAATAACTACCGGTATATAAATCAGGAACGTCCACCCCTCATAACCATCACCCATCCAGCTGATCAATTTTGAATAATCAAATTCATTGAACTTAAAAAATGGTATAGTTGTCTTAGTTGATCTTTTATCTAAATCAGAATTGATACCATTATTATAAGGCGATATAGAAAATAGGTCGAAATTATTACTGTAGGGTGCAGTTGAGAAGTCTGTAAAATTCTCATCGACACTTACGTCTGTGAAAGTACCTTTGTAGTTATCCTTATGTGCTAACCTGTTATTATTTTTAAGATTTTGGTTATATGCAAGAAACTTGATCTGATTCTTTTGAGTTTCTTTTTTAACCATCCCTTTCTCATCAGGAGCACGATCCCTCACTACCACATCAGGATGAAAATAAAGCGTTGTTGCAACAATTAGTCCTAAACCTACCTGACCGATAATTTTGAACTTCCCAGCTAATCCCTTTTTATTTTGTTTAAACACTTTGATGTAATCATCAATAAAACCAATTGTTCCTAGCCAAACTGTACTGATCAGAATCAGTATAATGTATATGTTATGAAGTTTTGCAAATAATAATGACGGAATCAATATCGCTGCCAGGATTATCAATCCACCCATAGTTGGTGTCCCTTTTTTTTGCTGCTCACCCGCTAAACCTAACTCCCGTACACTTTCCTTTACCTGAAATGACATTAAAACTTCTATTAGTTTTTTCCCTATTAACATGGAAATCACTAATGAGCATATCGCTGCCATTCCTGTTCTAAAAGAAATGTATTGAAATACACTTGCCCCAGGAAACTGAAACTCATTCTCTAGCCACTGAAATAAATAGTAGATCACTTATTGAATGTTATTGAATAATGTTTAATGTCTCTTTTAAAATTTTCATATCATCAAAGGGTTGTTTTTCCCCATTCATGTCCTGGTATTTTTCATGTCCTTTACCTGCTACTAAAACCACATCATTTGCTTTAGCAAGTGCACAGGCAGTTTTAATAGCTTCTTTCCGGTCCACAATGGAAAGAACTTCATTCTGATTCTCTACACCTTGTTTCATTTCCTCTATTATGTCATTTGGA
>JAESTI010000008.1 GCA_016763665.1 Bacteroidia bacterium
AATTAAACTTTCTGAACATCTTTCGCCATTGGCCAATTGTCTCTATATAGTCTAATCGTCCACTACTTTGAGAAATTAATTTAAAATTAGGCTCAGCATTTCTTATTACCATTTCAGGGCCATAAGGGAGCCATGAACCAGGGAATTGTTTAGCCATTAATACACAAACATAAGCGGCAGAGTCTTTAGGTGCATTGACATCGAAATCTTCAAAGTCAATCATGTTTTTACTAAACGTCATTGTTTGCATATAAAATCTGCCACCAGTTGGTAATAGTTCGTTAAGTGTCTTAAAAAAATTGCTATATATTTCTTCCTGTTTTCCATCTTTATACTCTTGAACAGAGCAGAAATGTTCTAAACCTCCAATACACGTTATTGCATCAAACATTCCAAAGTCATCCGGTTTTATATAGCGGCAATCCTTCACGATTACATTCAACCCATTTTTTTGGCATGCTTCGGCTTGCCCCTTTGATAAGGTTAATCCAATACTTTTCGCTTCCCTTTCTCCAGTAATGTATTTTGAAAAAGGTCCCCAACCACAAGCCATATCAAGCACCTTGCTTCCTTTTTTAATATCCAGGCTATCAGCTATGAATTTGTGCTTTGCTTTTTGAGCTTCTTCCAGAGGCATTGAAAAATCACCATCATATTTGGCCCCACTGTAATCTGCTGTTTCCCCGATACTCATACGGAAAATTTTATCTATAGTCGTATAAGTAAAATCTAAATCCTTTTTTACTGCCATTTCCTCAATTTTTTAACTCAGCTAACGTGCTGTTAATCTGTAGTTTATGAACTTGTTTTTAGTTCTTCTTAATAATTCGCAAAGATAATCTTTTTTGCCGAAAAAAGATAAAGAAAGTTTCATTCGAAGGCCATTGTATCGGCAGGTATATTGAATTAATAGATGTGACTGAACCTTATTTGTTCGTCCGTACGGTCAAGGATTTGCATAAAATGAAGCAACAAATAACAAACCTTAAACTTATACGTCATTCCTGCGAAAGCAGGAATCCCCTGAATGACCCGTATGTTGCAGGAGATTCCCGTTTTCACGGGAATGACGCTTTGGTCGAAACATACAGTATTATAATCAGGAACTATTTACTCATCTTAGAAGTTTCTATCAACAACATTCCTTCTACCAGCAACTCCTCACCATGATATTTAATTTTCATTCGAGATGGCTGCAGCACAGTACCCCAAACCTGATCAGTCTCATCCGAAGGAATACACACAAGAGGTGTGCTTGGTTTTCCGATTGGTGTTACTTCAAAAGGTGTATTCGATCTGTTAAAACTAAGCTTCCCTCCGACCAAAAAATTTGGAGTCTCACTTGAAAAGATCCCATCTGAGAACAAACAGCGCCTTTTAAAGCTATTAAATCCTCCAATAATTATCTCTCCGTTCATCTCCAGATAGAAAAATGATTTTGCGCCAAAAAGATTAATATTTTCTGATACAAAGTGAAACCAAACCCATCCATCACCCATCTGGTGAGGTTGACCCGTAAACCAGCCCTGTTCATGATATGCCTTTCCAGAAAGATTAAAATGACTATCACCGATGTCTAGATCACAGGTACCATGACCTTGAGGAACGTGAGCGGAATAACGATAAGCTAAGCCCTTACCTTTCCTTTTTAGAATATGTTTAGTTCCAAAGGTTCCTAACTTACCCGTTGGAAGTGGAGAAAAAGCTTTTGTATTAGAAACTATTTTTGCCGACCCTTTGATCTCATCCAGAAAAAAATTGATCGTGTATTCCCGCGTTTTTTTTCCGTGTGATCTAAATATTTCCAGGTAGGAACATTTCAGGCCATTCTCATCATACTGTACTTCTTTTGATTCAATGATCTTATTTGCTCTTATTAATTCTCCATTGGCATTCAAATAACTTACATAAATAAGTGTTTTAGCATCGGGCTCCTTTTCCGGATCAGTCCACCAATGATGAGGTACGAACATTAAAACCAAGACGGATCCATCTTCAAAAAAGAAATCAAAATACCACCACTGCGTCAAAGCCTTTTCACCTACAAAATTAATATCTTCTGTTTTGCGAAGTCGGTTATCCGATTGAATCTTATATATTTTGTGCAGCAAAGAGCTACATGATGATAAAGAGAGTATCAATATTATTGCGATAATTTTTATCATTAATGTATTCCTTTTAAGTAATAAATTCGTTCGCAAATCTACCAAGATATTTAATTTTCGTACTGTAAATAGAAAATTGAGGCTTTTAAGATCAAAGCATTCAATAATTCCGGTTCAGAATTAATGCCCTGAAGGGGAGGATTCGTATAAATATCTTCATTAAACCAAGTCATTACAATTGCTTGCATTGCTTTTTGAGTGGTTGATAATGCTCTTTCGTAATTTTGTTGTTTAAAATAGGCAAATGAAGTTTGATTATAAATCGTTGCCAATAGTGGATTTTTATCACCATAAATGTGGCTGATAATTGCAATCGATTTTTCAAATTCCAGATGTGCTCTGCTAAAATCTCCCTTGTTCATATAGGTACTACCAATATTACTATGATGTATTGCGATGGTTGGGTGATATTCTGTAAGCAACTCTTTCATGAGGTCTAATGCCTGGTGATACATTACAAGTGCAGAATCATAGTTACCGCTTAGGTAATGAATGTTCCCAAGATTATTCAGGCTTCCAGCCATTCCTTCCAGATCACCCAATTGTTTTTCAGCTGCATAGGCTTGTTGACAAAATTTGAGTCCTTTGGGAATATTACCCAAGCTAATATACAATGCACCTATGTTACTTGCTGTTACAGAAATACCATCTATAGACTTAGTTTTTTCAAATATTTTGAGCGCCTTATTATAATATACAATTGACTGAGTATAATCCTCCAATTGGTAATAAACAACCCCAATACTAATAAGTTGTGTGCCAACCAAATCCTGGTCATCCAGTTGATAGGCTAGCTTTAGTGACTTCTCCAAGTAGGTTAACGCGTTTTTGTAATCGCCCAGAATTCTATAAGCAACTCCCTGTAACCGGACGGCTACAGCAATCCCTCTTTTATTATCCAATTTTTTGGCCAGTACTTCATATAAAATAGCCAACTCCATGGTTTTCGCAGGATCAATACTAAGATAAGTATGTGCGAGTTCATAATACAATTTAGTTCTGATACTATCTACAGTCTCAATATTTAATCGAGATTCAAGTGAATCGATGACTTCATTTTGAGAAAACAGCTTACAGGGAATTAATACTACCGATAGGATTAACAATGATCTATAACTTTTAATTCCCATTTTCGATATTACAACTCCTCCACATCCCTCTTATACTGTTCCATCCTTTTCTTGAGCTTTATTCTCTGTGCTTTGACGATACGTTTCTTAAGTTTCCCTTCAAAGAATTGATGTAATGGGAACATCAAACCTGCAAGCCCTGCATTGAAAAGAAGTTTGATTGCAGGCTCATTACCAGCCCATGATTCTATGGAAGGATCAAGCAGAACCAACAGGAATTCAAATAGAATTAGAAATGGTATAAACACTGACAGCTCTACCAACCAGTTTGGTATTGAAAGTTTCCCCAATAAAAACAGCGAACCGAAAAGAATAAATATTCCAATCAGTATAGCTGAGTGTTGCAAGTCATTTCTACGAGTTACTCTTGCTGCTTCTACCTTTGCCCATTCTTCTTCTTGCTGTTTCTTTTTAATCTCAGCCATTTCAAACTCATGCTTGGCTTCCAGTTTACCTAAGTCTTTGCTCTTTTCTTCGTTGAATATGCTGTCTTTTAGGGTGGAATATTGTTTGTAGTGTTCTAAGGCCAGTTTGTGGTTCTCCATTTTCTCATAACAACCTGAAAGGCTCAAATGCGCATTGCTAGACTCTTTTAATGCTCCAATACTATCTGCAATCCCGATGGTCTGATGGTAATACTTGGCAGCGGCATCGTATGACCTTTTTTTAGAGTGTATGGAACCGATAACAGATAAACTAAAGATCATACTATATTCTGCACTCAGCTCTTTTTTAATTGCAAGTGCTATTTGTTGATAATACATGGCTGTGTCAAGCAATTTGGATGGATTTTCTGAAGCCCATTTACCCGCCTTTGGGTAAAGAGAATCGTTATCCTGATCGTATATATCTGAGTACACACTCCCAATATTGGTATAGGAAGATGCTATTCCCTGTTTATTATCCATTTCTTCATCAATGCTGAGGGATTTAAAGTAGAATTTAAGAGCTTTGTTATAGTTAGATTGATCGTGATAGATATTTCCTAAGTTGTTGTAGGTGCTGGATATTTTTTGAATTTCTCCTAGTTCCTCTTGGATTTTGATTGACCTGAAATAACAATCTAGCGCTCGGGTATAATCGGATTGTTGTCGATATATTAGCCCAATGTTGTTTAGGCAGGAAGCTATATGTGATTGAGCTTCTATTTTCTCGTGGATACGGAGAGCTTTAAGATAATAATCAAGAGCAAAGGGATAGTCTGACTGCGTATAGTAAATGGACCCGATGTTAATGTATGTTAAAGCCAAACCATTTTGATTACCAAGTTCCCCTTCCAGTTTCGCAGATTTAAGAAAATAGGCAAGAGCACGTTGATAATCAGATTGACTATAATAAACACCTCCGATATTGTTATATACCTGGGCCATACCCTGTTTATTTTCTAGTGCTTCCTGAATTTCTCTTGTTTTTTCAAAATAGTCAAGGGCTGCAGGATAGTTGCTTTTTATCCAATGTAATACGCCAATGTCCTTGAATGAACTAGCTATCCGATACTTGTCATTTAAGTTTTGAGCAATTTCCAGTTCAATATTAGCATATGCTAATGCCTGGTCAGGATCGGAGTATAGCAGTGCCTTTAAAAGTTGATGGTAGCATTCATATTTTGTCGTATCATTTTCCGCTGTTGCAATAACTTCTTTCAAACTATCAACTTCACTCTTATCAAACCCACTATTCAACCCCAAAACAAACCCCAACCCAATAATCACTAAAAGATTCTTCCCCTTTACTGCTTCAGTAACCCATTTCTTTCTTTCGGTTTTAATTACCTGACCCTTTAGCTTTGATTCCAATAAACTATGTATAGGGAAGATTACTCCTGCTAACAAAGCATTGAACCCTAATTTCCATAAGGGTGCACCTCCTGTGATTTGTTCTATGTAAGGGTCTAATACTACAAGAATGAACTCAAAAAAGATAAGGAAGGAAATAAACAATGCTGCTTCAACTAT
Source organism: Bacteroidia bacterium (assembly GCA_016763665.1). The sequence goes on from JAESTI010000008.1 coordinate 5,251, forward strand.
CTTGGTGTATTGGCGAAATGTCTTATACTCCTTTATCTTCCTGAACCTCCTTGCAAAAAGGAATATGCCAATAAACAATCCAACTAATACCAGTACTATACCTGAGTATTGTAATTGATTACGTCTTTGTGTTTGCTCTGCTAATACCCTTGCTTGTTCTGCTTCTTGTTTCTTGCGCTGTATTTCAGCTAATTCAAACTCATGGGTTTGCTCCAAACGTCCTATGTCTTTTGATTTTTCTTCATTGAAAAGGGAATCTTTGGCGGTGGTGTATTGTTTGTGGTGTTTTAAGGCCAAGGGGTAGTTTTGAGTTTGGATATAAATGGTGGTAAGTTCCTCGTGGCAGAATTTTTCATGAAATAGATATCCAATTGCAGTATCAATTACCAATGCGTGCAGTAGATATTTTTTGGCTTCCTTGTATTTTTTTTGTTTGGCATATAGTGAGCCGATGTTGCCGAGGGATATGGCAATACGGCTTTTATTTTCCAGTTCTTTATATATTTCCAATGCTTCAAAGTAATGTTTCAGGGCTTTGGGGTAGTCACCCTGTTCATCATAAACAATGCCGATGTTGCCGAGGTGTCTTGCAATAAGCTTCTTATCCCCCAATTCTTTGGATATTTCCAATGCTTCAAAGTAGTGTTTCATTGCTTTGGGATAGTCGCCCTGATTCTTATAGTTAATTCCGATGTTGCCGAGGTCGGTTGCGATATCTGCTTTTATTCCCAATTCCTTGTCTATTTCCAATGCCTCAAAATAGTGTTTTAGGGCTTTGGGGTAGTCACCCTGTTCATCATAAACAATGCCGATGTTACCGAGACGGATTGCCATACCTCTTTTATTCTCCAATGCTTTATCTATTTCCAATGCCTCAAAGTGGTGTTTCAGGGCTTTTGGGTAGTCGCCCTGATAATAGAATACAATGCCGATGTTGCCGAGGGAGGCGGCTGTTCCTTTTTTGTTATTGAGCTCTTTATTGATTTCATGCGATTTAAAATAAAATTTCAGAGCTTCAGCATAGTTTCCTTTATCAAGATTATATCCGCCAATATTGCTTAGAATGCTGGCTTCTCCCTTTTTCCAGTTAGTTTTTTCGGATAATTCAAGGGCTTCTTTGAGGATTATATATGAGGTGTCAGGGTTTTGGTAGTTGTATTCCCAGGCGAGGTCGTTGAGAAGATTGATGCGATTGGTGTCAGGGAGGTATTTTTGGAGTTGGACTTTTAGACTATCTATTTTTGTATTGTTCTGTGAGAATGAACTGAAGAATATTAGAAGAAAAGTGGATATAAGTAAAAACGCTCGCATCTTATAAAGATAGGGAATTTACGAATAAACGAGTTTACGAATACACTAATAACGAACTACAACTCCTCCACATCCCTCCTAAACTGCTCCATCCTTTTCTTGAGCTTCAGTCTCTGAGCTTTAACGATGCGTTGCTTGAGTTTCCCCTCAAAGAATTGATGCAATGGAAACATCATACCTGCAAGCCCTGCGTTGAATATAAGTTTATATGCTGGTTCACTACCTGTCCATGATTCTATGGAAGGATCAAGCAGAACCAGCAGGAACTCAAATAGAATTAGGAAGGGTATAAAAACCGATAGCTCCACCAACCAGTTTGGTATTGAAAGTTTACCCAATAGGAACAACGAGCCGAAAAGGATAAATATACCAATCAATATAGCAGAGTGTTGAAGGTCATTTCTACGACTAATTCTTGCTGTTTCTATCTTTGCCAGTTCTTCTTCTTGCTGTTTCTTTTGCAACTCAGCCATTTCAAACTCGTGCTTGGCTTCCAGTTTACCTAAGTCTTTACTTTTTTCTTCATTAAAAATACTGTCCTTGAGGGTGGAGTATTTTTTGTAATGGTTTAAAGCAAGTTTGTGGTTATTTAACTTCTCATAGCAGGTTGATAGTCCAGAATGTGCTTCGCTTTCCTCTTTTAATGCTCTGATACTGTCAGCAAGAAGGGCGGATTGGTGGTAATTATTTAAAGCTTTTTGGTAGTCCTTTTTTAGAACATTAATGTTACCGATGCTACTCAAACATAATGACATTCCATATTCTTCACTTAATTCCGAGAATATTGCAAATGCTTTTTGTTGGTAAATTAATGCAGTGTCAAGGATTGAAGATTCACCTGGCAATTGACCACTTATACCCTGTGCATTGCTACTGGCTTGCTCAAATATGGTGACATATAAATTGCCAATGTTTGAATAGGAAAATGCCTTGACTCTTTTATCGCGCAGTTTTTCACTTGTTTCAAGGGCTTTTAAGTAGTATTCAAGAGCTAGTGGAAATTCAGATTGATCATTATAAATATTCCCGATATTGCTAAAGCATGTAGCCATGAATTGTTTCATATCCAGATCCTCGAATATGTGCAGAGATTTAAAGTAGTAGTTTAAAGCCTGAGTGTATTCAGATTGAAGATAATAAATAATTCCGATGTTGTTGTAGGAGTTTGCCATGCCTTGTTTATTGTCAATTTCCTCTCTTGTTTTCAGGGAAAGAAAGAAATAGGCAAGCGCTTGTGGATAGTCGGATTGTATTCTATGAACACTCCCAATGTTATCATAGTTGTTTGCCATCCATTGTTTATTCCCCATTTCCTTGTTTATTTTCAAGGCTTTTAGGTAGTATTCAAGGGCTTTGGGGCTTTCGGATTGCTTATCATAAATAATTCCAATATTGTTATAATTACCTGCTATTGCCCTTTTTTCTTTTAATTGCTGATTGATCTTCAATGAACGAAAAAAATACTGCAAGGCTTGAGGGTAATCACTTTTTCCATTGTATATTGATCCAATTAAATTATTGCAACGTGCTGTTAATTTTTGATTATTATTGCCTTTAGCAATCGATAGTGCTTCATCGTAATTTTTAAAAGCTGTGTCTGGTTCTGAGTAATGAAAATGCCTGCCAATTTTTAGTAGGGTCTGTATGAGGGTGGTGTCTGATGTGCTTTGAGATAATATGGTTTTTAGGCTATCCACCTTACTCTTATCAAACCCACTATTCAATCCCAAAACTAACCCCAATCCAACAATCACTAAAAGGTTCTTCCCCTTTACTGCTTCAGTAACCCACTTCTTCCTTTCAGTCTTAATTACCTGACC
>JAESTI010000127.1 GCA_016763665.1 Bacteroidia bacterium
TCATCATTGTTATCATCTCCATTTGGAGAAAACCCGCCTGGAACAACAATACCTTCAGGTGAAGGAAGTACAAAAACCATTACTGAATCTAAATTCTTACAACCAAGAACATCAGTACCTGTTAGATAATACTTTGTCGTATCAATTGGGTTTGCGAAAGGATCTGCAATATTACTATTGTCCAAATCAGCGTCAGGAAACCAGTTATAAACTATACCACCGGTTCCATTTAATTGTGTGCTCTTTCCTTTTTCAATAAGGATATCCTTTCCTGCATCAATATTTGGTAAGTCCAACACAATAATTGTCACTGACTTAGGAATAGATTCGCATAATTGGTTGAAACCCGTTACTGTATAGGATACTGTTTGTTGAGGCTGGCTCAAAGGGATATCAATAGAATCATTCGTAAGCCATTGAGCTGGCAGCCATCTAAAATTATCTGCACCAAATGCATAAAGTTGGATGGTATCACCAATACAAATTGAAGTATCTGAAGAAACTATTAAAACAGGAATGGTATCTACAGTAATTTGGATGGAATCTGAATTAACACACCCATTTGATGCTGTTACTTGAATTTTATAAGATGTTGTTTGTGATGGGTAAACTTTGGGGTTAAGCTCAATTATATTTGAAATATTTTGAGCTGGAGTCCAAAGGTAGCTTACACCATCTGTAGCTACATTTATTTGAATACTATCACCATCACAAATGGAAGTATCATTGCTCGTATTAATTATCGGCAAAGCCAACACTGTTATATCTACAGTATCTAAGCTAATACAATTGTTTGTGTCTTTAACAGATAGGATGTAACTATTACTTGAGGTTGCGATTACCATAGGAGAAGAGCTCAATGAATCGCTCAACCCAATTGTGGGAGTCCAAAAATGACTATTTGTATCCAGTCCCTGGAATCCAATAATTGTTGAATCTCTAAAGCATAGCTGAGTATCTTGTCCGGCATTTACAAATGGAGTGGTAGCCCCAATCTCAATAGTTTGAGAAAATAGTTCAGTACAAGAAAAAGAATTATAATAAAAAGAAATGTCAATCAAATAACTTCCTACTGTTTGATATGTATAATTCTCTTCATATTTTAAACTATCATACCATGCATATTGCCCATCTCCAAAGAAAAAGTAAATTCCATCCACCATATCCTCATCACCAGAAAATTCAATCTTAAAATTTACAAATTGATTCAAACAACCTTTCTCGGCTACGGTAATTTCTATTCCGGAATCTTTTCTATAAAAATCCTTGGTAACAGTATCGTAAACACAGGAATCTTTGCCATATCCAACAATCAAGGTTACCGTGTTAGTATCTTCAGGTAGAAATTTAGATATTGTTTCCTCGGTACTTGTTGAACCATCTTCAAACTGCCAAAACCAACTTGTGGGATTACCTGTTGAATTATCTTTAAAAGTTGCTGCATTAGGGCAAATATATAAAGCCGCGATATCCGCCTGATACATGGAGTCAATAATAATGGTGACATTTTTATAGACAGTATCGCTGTAGCCATCGGCATTTCTCCATTCAGCTATGAGCATTACCAGATATGTTCCTCCAGCACTGTAAAGATGATCAGGATTTTGAACTGTATCGGTTGCACCATCTCCAAAATCCCAATACCATTTTTCTACCTCCACATCCCCAGTAAAATTGTACAGGTCAGAACAGTTGGTAGTATCTGTATAAGACATATTTATAAATTGAGAAGTATCCCCTAAACATGCTTCAACAAATGTGAAGTCAGCTTTCAAACCTGATATCTTGATATTAAAAATATATGATTCAGAACCATTAAAGGGGCATGCATTATCTTGCACGCTTACCTTAAAAGTATTAAATTTAGAATTCGCTGCAGATACATCCGGAAACCAAGAAAAAGTTCCAATAGGGTTATAATCATTATTAACAGCAAATTGAGCATCTGTAATTACTGAATCCCAGAACATGGTAATAATTTGCCCGGTATCAGGATCATAGCTAAAAATATCAAAGCTGATAGGTTTTTGTGCACATGAGGAATAATAAAAGTTTGACGTACTGTCCATACCGCTTGCAATAGGGATCGTATTTCCTTGGTCACCACACTGAATAACAGTTAATTGAATATCTCTGACAGTACTGCCGATAAACTGTCCATTTCGGTACTCCTCAACCAAAATTGCGAAAATTGTATTTTCCATGGCAGTTGGAGTAATAGACACACTGCCATTTGTAGAGTCAAACTTGAAAGGAGGTGAAGAGCTTATTGGTTCATCAATAGAAAAAGGAGTTACATAAGTAACAGTGGTTAATGCCGATATTCTTGGTGTTATTAAAGAGTACACCAATGAATCACCACTTACATCATTGGCCAGATGCTTGTACACAATGGATTGGTCTTTACAAATAAACGATACTGGATCATTAATAAACGTGGGGCTGTCGTTATCCGGAGCATCTAAATTATTAAGAAATAATTCAACGTATAAACTAAGTGTGGTAGAGGTTTGAACATTAGTAATCGCTAAATTTCGAGCAACTAGGCTCCAATGAAATTTCCAGTCATTGCAGGCATCAGGAAGTGTTACTTCTCCATAGTAAACATGTTTTTCATAACCCAAAGCGGTTCCTCCTGAACATGCAGTTGTGAAGGTATCACATGGTAAAGTTATCTCTATTATGGTGTCACGTACCACAGTGAATGACGAATTTTCACCACACGATACTGAGGAGTATGATACTGTTTGCACAGTGCCCATACCTGCTCCTAGACAACTTCTATAAACCACAAGTTTAACTTCGTAAGTACTATCAAATTTATGACTTATATAAATATCCGCACCTGCCAAATGGTCACTATAACAGGCAAGAGGCATAAAGCAATTACCTAGCAACAAAAAGAATATTAAAATATTTACAAATCGATATTTGTTTTGATTCTTCACCTAATTTATCAGTTCCAAAGCACTACGTAGAGAAATACGTTTCCCATTTAAAAATGCAACCACAAATGCCTCCTTATAGCCTGATTCTCGCATCTTATTTTTTAGCTTTGATATTTCCCTATAGCTTTTTGATTCCCCTACTGTGTAAACATAAAACTTCCCTATAGTATACTGCTTAACATTTTTTAGGTTTTGGAATTGTGCAGCCTTATCTGAAATAGGGTTTGAAAACACTCCCAACTGAACCATGAAAGATAAATCATCTGCGTAGAAGGAAACTGGAATACCAGAATCGGTAGTATCATCACCCTCAAAATTCACTGCGATGATCTCTATTTTTCTTTCGAGCGATGCAGAAGGACTATAAACTGAATACCTTAATTCATTGGGATTGTCACTCACCAAAGGATCAACTGTACTTTCTCCAAAGGCGGCTTCAGTAAATATTAATTTCGCTTCATTTTCTGCTGTTGCTGACTGGTACTTTGCAAATACTTCGTTCTCATATCTATCAAAGTGATTTCTGATGGTTACAATTCTGCGTTTTGCAAGATTCATATTGTAATCCTTCGTAGTAAGCGGGCTTGTATACCCCTTTAAGGTTACTTTTACAGATTCATCTGCTTCTAAAATACCAAGTAATAATTCTGAAAGCAGTTGCAGATTATTAAATCCTTTGTCCATATAACTGGTAAAAAAGTCATCAATTTCCCCAATTGTATTATCATATTTTTTACCAACCAATCCCTTGGCATATTCATTTCTAAATTTGGTTTTGAAAGATTTATAGTCTCTGTAAGTTGATTTATATTCAAGCTCAGTATCAATTTTCCATGACTTTGGTTCTGGACGGTCATTATTAAAATACAAAGACACCGGCAATAGATCATTAATGGTAGCTTTTGAATACTGAATTTTCTTTTCCTGTTCTACCATATCAACAAGACCTTGGGTGGAATTACTTGTTCCTATAGTTTTAAGTTGATTTTGTTCGGAGGCACTTTCCTGCGCCAAAGCAAATTCACTTTCTAATTTTAAAGAATCATTCCAGCGAAAAGAATAAATATCATCACAGCAAGTTTCATCGGGCAAAGTTTGAGATGGAGGCCTGTTAGATGAGAAAAAACCTTTTAAATTATCATTGTTAGAAGTATAATACATATCATCGTAAGCAGAATTGATAGGCAAACCAATATTATCAGGATGCTCCCAACCATTTTTTGTCTTTTTTGTACTTAAAATATCATAACCACCAAATCCATCATGCCAATCTGAACTAAAATAAAGCGAGCTGCTTTCTTCATGATAAAAAGGAGTTATCTCATTTCCTGGAGTGTTTACAGTATTCCCTAAGTTTATCGGGTCTGAATATTCATTTTTATTAGAGATCACACTATACCAAATATCCATTTTACCATTTCCGCCCGGCCTATTGGAAACAAAAAACAGAATATCCTTATCATTTTCTCCAGAAACTAAAAATGGATGCGTTGAGGTACTTCCTTGTAAATTGATCTTTTCATTTAATTTTTGTGGAGCAGCTCCTCCTCCTTTCACTATGTTCAAATAATAAATATCACATTGTATATCCCCCAATTCATTTTTATCACACACTGTAAAAAATGTTCTTTTCCCTTCTTTATCAAAAACTTTATTGCCAATGTATTTATTGGATAACTCACCACCTACTCTCTGGTGATTTAAAGTAATCCAACTTCCATTTTCATAAGTTGTTTGAAAGATCTTACCCATACTCTTAGGATGCTTTTCCCTATCAATAGTAACAGTGTCAATCCTTACAGATGTATATATCAGTACTGAGTCGGAAGTCAAGAATGGAGCAAAATCAGAATATGGAGTATTTACTGTTTCGCCCAAATTTTGAATGGTAACAAGAGAATTATATTGCTTTGCAACAGAAGCCCATTCACAAGCCTTTATTTCCTGCTTGGCTTTTATCTTGTAATATTGATTGATCCGTTTCTCATTTTTCAGGTAAATTCTAAAAAAAGCGATGGCCTTTTTATATCCTGATTTGTGTTTATTAAGAATCCCCAACCAATAGGCAGTAAGAGGAAAAGTTGAAGTATCACCATTTTCATAAATGTGCCTGTACCACAACTCTGAAACTTTATAATTACGTGATAACCTGGCTGATTCTGCACAAGCATACACAACTCTGAAATCTTTATTATTAACTGCAAGTGCTTTTTGATAATATGTAAAAGCAGAATGGTAGTTCTTTGTTTCAAAGGCTAAGTCCCCTATTTGAACAGTTTTGGCAATATTTTGCGCTATGGCACAGTTATTAATTAATAGCAAGCCAAAAACCATTAAGGAAAGAAAACGCATCATAGCAAGAATCAAGATTAAGAGTTGTATCTCAATTTACAAATATTTCATTAAAAAGCCGTATTTTTAGAACCCCAATCACGTATGAAGAAATTACTTTACATATTGCTTTTTTCTTTTGGTTTACAAGCCAATGCAATGTATATGCTTTTACCAATGGACATGAAGCAAAAGAACCATTTAAAAGCTTATGGCATTGCTTATTGGGTTCTGAACCATGACATAACAATAGACTGGCTTCTAAATTATCGGGGCGGCAGCTTCATGTTCAAATACAACAAAGTTTTTGAAGACGAATGTGTCATCCGTGGAGTATCCTATGACGTCATCGCGGATATACAATCAACAAGAATATTAGAAACAGTAACCAGGCCTGAAGTTAACATGGACGTTGTGAAATTGGAGAAACTCCCTAAAATTGCGGTATACTCTCCAAAAACCAAACTGCCATGGGATGATGCTGTCACACTTGCTTTAACTTATGCTGAAATTCCTTACAATGTTATTTTTGACAAAGAAGTACTTCAAGAAAATGTATTGCCAAAATATGATTGGCTGCATCTGCATCATGAGGATTTTACAGGACAATATGGAAAATTTTATAGGTCTTATCGAAATGATGAATGGTACATACAACAAGTAA